>CAZOJA010000212.1:0-1459 GCA_964579955.1 uncultured Veillonellaceae bacterium
TTAGCTGAAATATTTATCAAGCAGGGCCAGATATTCGGCCTTGGTATAGACCGGACGGAAGTTCTGCCTGATTTGCTTGGCGCTGGCCGCGTTGTCGACCAGCAGATCGATCACGGTCATGGCCATCAATTTGGCCGGTTGCACGCAGGCGAACCCATAATCGACCGCGTTGAACTCTTTGGTATGCAAGGCGCCGCAGACACCGCCGGTAAACGGGTGGATCGACGGAATCAGGTGGGAAATGTCGCCCATATCGGTCGAGCCGCCGAAATGGCCGCTGTCGACCACGCACTCAGCCGGCATCATGGCCAGGGCGTTGGCGCGGAAGATTTCGTTCAGTTCCGGCATGCAGTTCAGCGGCAGGTAGCCGGGAATCGTGCGGATATGGGTCTCGGCGCCGACCGAATCGCCGCCGGCCTTGAAGGCGCGGGTGACCTTGCCGTAGGTGCCTTCGATCGCCTGCATCGTGCGGGCCCGCACATACGTCTCCAGCCGCACGTCGGCCGGCACGGTGTTGACCAAATCGCCGCCTTTGGTGATGATCGGATGCACCCGGACGATGTCCTGGTCGCGGAAGGTCTCGCGCAGCGCATGGACTCCCATCAGGCCGATCATCGCCGCGCTCAGGGCATTGATCCCTTCGTGGGGGGCGCCGGCGGCATGGGCCTCCTTGCCGATATATTGGATGGTCATGCCGACGAACCCGTTGCAGGTTTCGCACAGGCTGACCTTTCCGGCAGGCGCGTCCTTGTCGGCGTGGATCATCATCGCGATATCGATGTCATCAAACTCGCCCCGATACACCAGTTCCTGCTTGCCGCCGAGATAGCGGATCTTCCCCTGTTCGCGCAACTGCTGGCGGAACGCGATTTCCACATATTCTTCCGCCGGCGTGGCCATAAAGGTGACGTTGCCGGCCAACGAATCGGCAATGCCCGACAATTTGAGTCCGAGCGCCGCGCCCAGCATCGCGCCGAGCTGCAGATTGTGGCCGCAGGCGTGCGCCGCGCCGGTCTCGGGATTGGCCGCAGGGCTGTCCGGACAGATCACCGCGTCCAGCTCGCCGATTACGGCGATATTGGGGCCGGCAGCGCCCGGCTTCAGTTGGGCCTTAACACCGGTCAGGGCCAGGCCTTGCTGACAGGAATAATTCAGGTCGCCGAGGAACTTGCTGACGGCGGCGGCGGTTTTGGTTTCCTTGAAACCGAGTTCCGGCGTCTTGCCGATTTCCTGCGCCACCTGCACGATTTGCTGGGCATGTTCATCGATTGCCTGGCAGACCAGGTCTTTGAGCTGCTGTCTGTTCATTCGGTTTGTGCCTCCTTACCGTATCCGTGGCAATATTTCTTGCGCCTTATCAGTTTCGCTTTGAAAAAGCGAAAACCCTTTCTATATTGGTAAAAAAGTTCAGTGCAAACCTAATGAAAAATCAGCCAGTCTGTAAAAGGCGTTTGCAGGA
>CAZOJA010000212.1:1559-4494 GCA_964579955.1 uncultured Veillonellaceae bacterium
TGAAAATCGTATCGTTTACCTGCTATCAGGTGCCGCCGCGCTGGCTGTTTCTCAAGATCAGCACCGACGAGGGGATCGAAGGCTGGGGAGAACCGGTGATCGAAGGGCGGGCCGCCACTGTCAAGACGGCGGTGGAAGAGCTTGGCGCGATGCTGATCGGCAAAGACCCGCTGCGAATCGAAGACCACTGGCAGATGATGTACCGGGGCGGATTTTACCGCGGCGGACCGATCTTGATGAGCGCCATCGCCGGTATCGACCAGGCGCTGTGGGATATCAAGGGCAAAGCGTTGAATACGCCGGTATATCAGCTGTTGGGTGGAGCCTGCCGCGATTCGATCCGGGTCTATTCCTGGATCGGCGGCGACCATCCCAGTGAAGTGGGCAAGGCGGCGAAAGAGGTCGTGGCGCTGGGCTTCACTGCGGTCAAGATGAACGGCACCAACGAACTGCAGATCGTCGACTCGTACCGCGAGATCGATGCGGCAGTGGCCCGGATCGCCGAAGTGCGGGCCGCAGTGGGACCGGATATCGGTATCGGCATCGATTTCCACGGCAGGGTGCACAAGCCGATGGCCAAGGTGCTGGCCAAGGAACTGGAACCGTACCGACCGATGTTCATCGAGGAGCCGGTGCTGCCGGAAAACAACGAGGCGCTGCGGGAAATCGCCAACCACACCCACATCCCGATCGCTGTCGGCGAGCGGATGTTCTCCCGCTGGGATTTCAAACGCGTGCTGGCCGACGGTTACGTCGACATCATCCAGCCGGATTTGTCGCACGCCGGCGGCATCACCGAGTGCAAGAAGATTTTTGCCATGGCCGAGGCCTACGACGTGGCGGTGGCGCCGCATTGTCCGCTGGGGCCGATCGCGCTGGCGGCTTGTCTGCAGGTCGATGCTACGGCCTACAACGCATTCATCCAGGAACAGAGCCTGGGCATCCACTACAACCAGGGCACCGACCTGCTCGATTACCTGCAGGACCGCAGCGTGTTCGCATATGAGAACGGCGTGGTGAAGATTCCGCAGGGACCGGGACTGGGGATTGCGATTGACGAGGCGCATGTGAAGAAAATGGCGGCGATCGGCCACGACTGGCACAATCCGATCTGGCGGCACCAGGACGGGACGGTCGCCGAGTGGTGAACCGACTTGGTGCATAAGTTTATTTCCCGGGAAATAAAGGCGAGGAGGCAAGCGGATGAAGAAACTGGAGATTTTGCACAAGGTGTTGCAAAGCGGCATCGTTGCCATCGTGCGGACCGATGGCGCGGAAAAGGCGAAAAAACTGGTCAGCGCGATCAACGAAGGCGGCATCAAGGTGATCGAGGTCACGATGTCGGTGCCGAATGCGCTGGATGTGATCAAGGAATTGTCGGTGCTGTGCGCCAAGGAACAGATCACTCTCGGCGTCGGCTCGGTGCTGGACCCGGAGACCGCCCGGGCGGCGATTCTGGCCGGGGCGGAATACGTGGTCACGCCCTGTCTGAATCCCGACGTCATCAAGCTCTGCAACCGCTACCAGGTGCCGTCGATGCCCGGCGCGATGAGCGTCAAGGAAGTGGTGGAAGCGATGGAGGCCGGCGCGGATATCGTAAAAGTATTCCCCGGCGAACTGCTGGGACCGCAATTCATCAAGGCGGTGCACGGACCGATTCCGCAGGCGCCGCTGATGCCGACCGGCGGCGTGCAGGCCGATAACGTGGCGGAATGGTTTGCCGCCGGAGCGGTGGCGCTCGGTGTGGGTGGGTCGCTGACGGCAGGCGCCAAGACCGGCGATTATGAAGCCGTCACGGCTATGGCCCGCGTGTTTGTCGACAAAATCAAAGCAGCCAGACAAGGCTGAGGGAGGAACTGACGATGAGTAAAAAGATAGTGACGTTTGGCGAAGTGATGATGCGGCTGGCGCCGCCCGGCTATCAGCGCTTCGTGCAGGCAAACTCGTTCGACGCGACCTATGCCGGCGGCGAGGCCAATGTTGCCGCTTCGCTGGCCCAATACGGCTATGACGCCTACTTTGTCACCAAACTGCCGCCGACCGAACTCGGCCTGGCCTGCAAGTTCTTCTTGCAGAAGTACGGCATCAAGACCGACTACATCAAGATGGAAGGCGGTCGGCTCGGCATCTACTTCCTTGAGGCCGGCGCATCGCAACGCGCATCCAAAGTCATTTACGACCGCAAGGATTCGGCGATCGCCCAGGTTCAGCCGGGTGAGTTTGACTGGCCGACCATCTTTGCCGATGCCGCCGTGTTCCATATCACCGGCATCACCCCGGCCCTCGGCGACAGTGCGGCGGCGGTCAGCCTGGAAGCGGTGCAGGCGGCGAAAAAAGCCGGCCTGACCGTCAGCTGCGACCTGAATTTCCGCAAGAACCTCTGGAGTTCAGCAAAAGCCGGCGCGGTGATGAGCACCTTGATGCCCTATGTCGATATTGCGATCGCCAATGAAGAGGACGCCGAGAAAGTCTTCGGCATCAAGGCGGAAAATACGCAGCTGGAAGCAGGCAAGATCGACGACGGCGGCTACCGGGAGGTCTGCCGCAAACTGGTGGAGCGGTTCGGGTTCAAGAAAGTCGCGATCACGCTGCGGGAGAGCTATTCCGCCTCCGACAACGGCTGGTCGGCGATTCTGTTTGATTCGGCGCTGAACGAATTCTACAAATCGAAAAAGTACGACATCCACATCGTCGACCGGGTGGGCGGCGGCGACTCGTTCGGCGGCGGCCTGCTGTACGGTCTGCTGCAGGGGATGGATAACCAGCAGAGCATCGAGTTCGCGGTGGCGGCATCCTGCCTGAAACACAGCATCCCCGGCGACTTCAACCTGGTCAGCGTGGCCGAGGTCGAAGCGCTGATGAAGGGGGACGGCTCGGGTCGGGTGCAACGCTAGGGAAACGTAAGCAGGAATTGCGGTTTGTGACGTAGAACGAA
>CAZOJA010000213.1:0-4491 GCA_964579955.1 uncultured Veillonellaceae bacterium
CAGCCGTCATAATCTTTTCAAAATGCCCTGGTACTGCCTGACCGATTTTTTCATCCCCATACGCCACATAGTTGCGAATTACCGAAATAGTATTCTTGTAGATAATCGTTACATCATCGGCTAAAGCCATTCGTTCATTGGCCAGCTGGATATTCACCAGGCCTTGTTTCGCCTCGCGCAGCGAAACATAGGAGTAACCGACCATAACCACAATAAGGAGAATAATTAGGCCAAATCCGCCACCAATTTTTGCGCCAACATTCAGTCTCATCCATAGTCCTCCATTCATCAAACGCTTAGCAATTTATAAAATTACCAATTCTTTATCCAGTCGTGTCAGCTCAAATAAGTAGCGGATTCGTCCCTGCACGCCTTTGAGTTCCAGACGGCTCCCCTTTTCCTGTGCCCGTTTGTGAACACAAACCAAGGCCCCAAGACAGGCGCAATCAATATATTCAACTTGTGAAAAATCTAGCGACAACTTTTTGTCGCCTCCGTCTATACAATGAATCAACCCTGCTTGCAACGATTGGACTTCATTCAGGTAAAGTGAACCTGACAAAGTCATTTCTACGGGGTCCGATTTCGCGGGCCATTTGCCAGACATATACAGTCCACTCCTATCTGAAGATACTCCATCCTGAGTATAATCATACATATTTTTAAACTTGATATCTATTCGCATTTATACTTAATTTTGTACAATAAAAACCTAGCCGACTTATAAAAAATTTATAAGTCGGCTAGGTTTTTTATCGCCTAAAAGTTTAATTTTTGCGTATCTTTAACAAGTGTAATGCGGTCAGTAATGACATTTTTGTCGCAAAATCATCGAAAGAAACCGCTAGAATTTTTTCGATCCGCTGCTTGCGAAACAGCAGTGTTTGATAGTGAATCCCCAGCTTATCCGCGCTTTCTTTCATGTTGTTGCTCATCAGGATAATCCCCAATGTATCTAGAAAAGCTTCGCTTTTACGTTTGTTATCATATTGCAACAACTTTCCCAAAACACGTTCAATGTATTCATTGATCTGCCTCTCGTCATTGAAGCAGGCTAGCAGTTGATAAACTCCTAAGTCAAGATAATGATGTGTATCTAAATCCGACCAAACTTTTTGCCCATAATAAACTGCTGTAAGGGCCTGCCGATAGCGTCCGCCAAATTCCGCCATGTTGACAGCTGATTCGGCAATCCCAATTGTTAATTTTAATCCGGGAGACTTTGCAACTGCTTCCATCCGCAAATTTTCCGCCTGCCGCTTTTGCCTGGCAACTATAAACTCATCTGTTTGCTGTTCGAAAACGAGCACGCCGATTCCATCGGGACTCTCCCAAACTATTCGGTCTGATGCTTCCAATGAATCAAAAATGGAGTCTACTAGCAAGTGGTATTCAGTCAGGTGTTTCTGCCAGTACTCAGAATCTTTCTTGCGGTATGCATCGATGACAATTAGATAACAACTAAATGGCGATAATATATTGGCGCCCATAACTCGGGCACTTTCGAAAATTATTTGCTGTGATGGGTTTTCCGTCTGAATCAATTCGTTCATTAATTCATTTTTTCTACGGCGCTCATAAGAAGCTTTCATCACACGTTCATGTCGGCGCCGATCAGAAATATCGGTAAAAGTCGACAGAATAACATCACCAATTGTTACCCCCGAAACAATTACAGGTCGCACTCGTTGATCTTTGCAGGTGATGTTATATTCAATCGGTTCAATATCTTTCCCTGTGCCGGCTGCCTTCTCCACCGCGCTAGTCCAGCTTTGCATCGCCCACTGCCGGTAATCTGCGTCGGGATAGGCCAACTTCCACCAGTCAGCCAACGTCGGGATATCTTCGTATGTATAACCAAAAACCTTGATAAAACGGTCATTGATATATTCCAGGGAGCCATTCTTATTTAAAATCGTCAATGGAAGCGGCAACGTCTGGATTAGCTGCCGGAATTTTGTTTCACTTAATTGAAGCGCCGTTTCCATCCGCTTACGTTCCGTAATGTCGCGGGCAACCCCCAGAACCCCTATTAGACTGCCATCAGCAGCATAGGCCGGCGTCTTGATCGTTTCAACGGTTGCCTCTGTGCCGTCAGCGGCAAAAACCAAAGTTTCTTCATTCATGCAGGACTTGCCAGTTGTCATTGCTTTGTAGTCATGTTTACGAAAAAAATCAGCCAACTTTTTGTCGACAAAATCATAGTCCGTTCTGCCGATGATTTCCGATGCCGGTGCGCCAAAAAACCTTTCAAACATTTTGTTGCAGCTGAGATAAACTCCCTGAGGGTTTTTTAACCAGATCATATCAGGGATCGTTGCCAGCACCGTGCGAAAACGCGCCTCTTTTTCAGCCAGTTGCTGCTCAGTGGCTTTATGGTCTGCAATATCAATCACTGCAGCGTGAATCACAGTTTGCCCCAGTGCATTTTTCGAAACCAGCGACTCCAGGCGCACCCACACATGCGTCCCACCTGATTTGGTAATTCTTAGTCTGCAAGCATCGGCAACTCCGAAAGTAAATAACATTGACAGGTGCTTCGTCAGTAGTGGACGATCTGACGCAACAATGTAGTCTTCCAGACAAGTATTAATCACGGAGTCACCAGCAATCGCCAGTTGTTTTTCTAACAGGCGATTGACTGACACGATCCGACCCTGCTCATCTAACACAACAAAACCCACTGGAATTTGTTCAATAAGTACGCTCCCAGATAAAGCACCTAACTGTTGTGATTTATTATCCATCATTCTTCCCACACTTCAATGAAATTTATTTATTTTCACAATATTATAAACCTATTATTAAATGATTAGTGGACCAATTCCTTCATTTTGCAACAAATTCACAGGAATACCGGCTTCTTCGTCGAATGGTTTATTTAATTAGACGAAAAACATGCCTTTTGCGTCATACCCGAAAGGAGCGGGCTCCGATTTCCAAATTGAGAATCTACTCGACAAGTGTCCTATTGTTGCTTTATGTCTGTCTATTTCTGATTCAGGCATTCTTCCCTGCACTTTATATACGGGGTGTCATGGGGCTGGCTGCATTGATTGTAATATTGCTTAATTTTGTCGCAATCCGACCGGCGACACGGCTTATTTCAGTGATTCTCATCGGTGTCGGCAGCTATCTGCTGCTATCCGTTCAGGCTACTTTTACAGACTGGGCCAAGGCTGGAACCCACAATGCCCCGTTGCTCAGTTTGGTACTGACAGTACCTCTGCTCAGCAGCATTTTGGCTTTTGAACCCTACCCGCAATATCTTAGCCGAATCACTACAGGACTGATGACCTCTCCTTTTCGTTTTTACGCAGTTTCCGCAACAATGGTCACATTTCTGTCGTGCTTGCTGAATCTGGCAAGTCTGCATTTTGTGCATCAACTGCTGCGAAGCACAGCCGAAAAGTGCCCTGCCAGCTTGTTTCCCCGTGCTCTGGCTCGCGGATTCACACCCAATGTTATGTGGTCACCCAGTTTTATCTCAGTGGCTTTGGCAATTCAATACGCCGGCATTTCCTGGTTCACTGTGGCGCCTGTCGGCATTGCTTTGGCATTGACTGGGTTCGGGTGCGTCTTGCTTATCGGTTGGCTTGAATATGGCAAACTGCCTGATTTTGCGCCAACCCAAACGGAAGTAGCGGGAAAACCGATCGACAAAAAAGTTGCAAAAATCGGCCTGCTTAAGCTTCTTTGCCAAACTGGCCTGCTAATTAGTATGATTATTATACTGGAGTATGCGACAAAGAAAAGCGCTCTAATCCTAGTCCCGCTGATTTCTTTTACCGGCCCTGTTTTGCTGGCCGCACTCTATGGGAAAACCAGGACATACTTTCAGCAATTTCGTGAATTCTTTGATGAAAAACTATCGAGGATGTATAATGAAACGCTGCTTTTTTCGGCTATCGGTTTTTTTGGTTATGCGTTGGCGCACTCCGATCTTCCAGCCCAAATTCCGCTGCTGGTCAGCCATTTCGGGCTGGATACCCCATTCAAACTTATTTTGATTATTGTAGCCGCCATTGGGTTGCTATCGTTGCTGGGTATCCATCCAATGATCACCATCGCGGCAATCTCAGTTTCACTGCCGCCTGGCAGCATCCCTTTGTCCGGTCGCGAACTGGCTGGCGCTTTTCTGGCTGGATACGTACTATATAGCCTTTGCTCGCCTTTTTCCGCAATCAACCTGATCATGTCCAGCCTGACCAATGTTAACCCGCTTGTTGTTGGATTAAAGCAAAATTTCAGCTTTGCCCTCGTTTACATGATTTTTTCAATCACCATTATTTTGCTGTTTCTTCCAAGATAATTCTTTTGTTCGTCGCTCAACGAGAACCGACTGCTATAGTCAAAAATGAAAGGAGATTAAAACATGAAAGTTATTGCAATCAATGGCAGTCCCAAGGCCAACGGCAATACCCACACTGCTCTCACACTGGTCGGTGAGCAGTTGCAGAAGGAAGGCGTCGAGTTTGAAATCATCCAGGT
>CAZOJA010000214.1:0-4481 GCA_964579955.1 uncultured Veillonellaceae bacterium
CCATACAGGCGCCGCACTTGATGCATTTTGCCTGATCGATCACATGCTGTCCCTTGATCTCGCCGCTGATTGCCTCGACCGGGCAAACCTTTTTACAGAGTCCGCAGCCTTTGCAAAGTTCGGTGATCAGATAGCCGGAAAGTTTTGTACAGGCGCCGGCCGGACATTTTTTGTCCTTGATGTGCGCTTCGTATTCATGCCGGAAATATCGCAACGTGCTGAGAACCGGATTCGGCGCCGTCTGGCCGAGACCGCAAAGTGAAGCGGCTTTGATCGTCTTCGCCATGCTTTCCAGCAACTCGATGTCGCCATCACGGCCTTCGCCTTCGGTGATCCGGGTCAGGATTTCCAGCATCCGTTTGGTGCCTTCGCGGCACGGCGTGCATTTTCCGCAGGACTCGCTCTTGGTGAAATTGAGGAAGAAGCGGGCCACATCGACCATACATGTCGTCTCGTCCATGACCACCAGGCCACCGGACCCCATCATCGCTCCAGCCGCAGTCAGCGACTCGTAATCGATCTTCAGGTCTAGAAGCTCTTCTGGCAGACAGCCGCCTGAAGGACCGCCGATCTGGACCGCCTTGAACTTTTTGTTGTCGGGGATGCCGCCACCGATTTCATAGATGATCTCGCGCATCGAGATTCCCATCGGCACTTCGGCCAAACCGGTGTTGTTGATCTTGCCGGTCAGAGCGAAAACTTTGGTCCCCTTGCTCTTTTCAGTCCCGACCGCTGCATAGGCTGCCGCCCCGTCGACAATAATGTCAGGCACATTGGCGAACGTCTCGACATTGTTGATATTGGTCGGTTTGCCCCATAGGCCGGATACGGCCGGGAACGGCGGCCGCGGACGCGGCATGCCGCGCTTGCCTTCGATCGAGGCAAGCAATGCGGTTTCTTCGCCACAGACAAACGCGCCGGCGCCTTCTTTGACCTTGATATGGAAGCTGAAATCGGTGCCGAAGATTTTGTCGCCCAACAACCCCATGTCCATCGCCTGCTTAATCGCGAGATTCAGGCGTTTGATTGCCAGCGGATATTCGGCCCGACAATAAATGTAGCCTTCGCTCGCGCCCATCGCATAACCACAGACCGCCATCCCTTCCAGCACCCTGTGCGGATCGCCTTCCAGCACGCTGCGGTCCATGAATGCGCCTGGGTCGCCTTCATCGGCGTTACAAACGACGTATTTCTGACTGCCCGGCGCGTTTTTGGCAAATTCCCACTTCAGGCCGGTTGGAAACCCAGCGCCGCCACGGCCGCGCAGACCCGATTTCTTCACTTCGTCGACGACCTGTTCACGGCTCATCTCGGTCAATGCTTTGCCGAGCGCAGCATAACCGCCGGCGGCGATATACTCTTCGATGACTTCCGGATTGATATGGCCGCAGTTTTTTAAGATTCGGCGCATTTGTTTCTTGTAAAACTGCATGTGCTCGAAATTGGGAATCCGTTCATGAGAGATCGGCTCGCGATACAACAGCCGGTTGACGATTCGACCTTTATAAATATGGACGTCGACGATTTCGGCGATATCTTCCGGCTGCACCCGGCAATAGAACGTTCCTTCCGGATAGATGATCATGATCGGCCCCATCTCGCAGAAACCGTGACAACCGGTTTCAACGAGCTTGACTTCGGGGGCCAGACCCTTTTGTTCCAGTTCTTCACGTAAAACATCCATCACCTTTTTGGATCCGGAAGAAGCACAGCCTGTACCGCCGCAAACGAGTACATGTGATCTGATATGTTTCATTATTCTCCATTCCCTCCCGCAGTCTGTATTCGACTACTTCGTAATCTTGCCAATGACCCGTTCTTCCACGATCCGGCCGTTGATCACATGTTCACTGATCAACGTCGGCACAAAATCGACCGTGACCTTGCCATAGCTGATGCGCGGCTGATCTGTCTTGACCACATCGACCAGGACTTCCTGTTCGCACATACCGATACAGCCGGTCTGGGTCACGTTGACATCCTGAACCTTCAGCCTGGCAATCTCGTCGAGGATGGCGGCGAGGACTTCCCGCGCGCCTGCGGCGATCCCGCAGGTTCCCATACCAACGATGATCTGGGTGCCGGCAGCGTGACGGATCCGATTATCTGCTTGAAGCTGCTCCCGCAGTCTTTTGAGGTCTTCCACCGTTTTCATGTTGCTTTCCCTCCGTATAAAATACTCAGGTTTTCTTTGAGATACTGATCTAGCCATTCCAGCACCTCCGGCTGCGTCAGGGGCAGGTCTCCCAACGCGGCGCGAATTTCGCCGGAGTTAAGATTGAATGAATGATCATCGACACGATGATCATATTGAAAGTGAAGTTCCGGATTCATTACCAGGATTGCTTTGACTGTCGCCGCCATATTTCCCAGCGGCGGCCGGTCGAGATGGCTCAGTTGCCAGAAGGCTTCCACCGTAGTGCCCTGACCTACCGTCGATTTTATGCTGAGCTTTCCGCCACACAACCGGGTCGTCATATCCATCAGCGGCAACCCGAGTCCCACTTTTCGCGTCGTCCTCGAAGTCACAAAGGGGTCCGTGACCTTCGCCAACAGTCCGGCCTCGATCCCTCTGCCGTTATCGGCGATGCAAAGCCTCAGTTCGTCGCGCTGCGTGTCTTCTTCCAGCGAAACCGTTACTTTGCTTGCTCCAGCGCCGGTTGAGTTCTCCACGAGATCAAGGATATGCAGTGAAATCTCATGCATGAGCTGCTATTGATAGCGTTCGAGCAATTTGCAGACCGTTTCCGGAGTCAACCGGCCATGCGTATCGTCATTGATCATCAGCACGGGAGCCAAGCCGCAGGCGCCAAGACAGGCGACCGTTTCAAGCGTGAACCGCTCATCAGTCGTCGTTTGACCGGGAACAATGCGCAATTCGTCTTCCAGCGCCTTGATAACCGCTTTGGCGCCACGAACGTGGCAGGCGGTACCCTGGCAAACCCTGATGATATTGCGGCCGCGCGGATTCAGATGAAACTGGGAGTAAAACGTTACCACGCCGTATACCTGGCTGACGGGAATCTTGAGAATCTGCGCGATACGACTGATGATGTCCTTGGGAAGAAAGCCGTAGGCGTCCTGCGATTCCTGGAGAACCGGGATCAACGCACCCTTGACTCCCTGATAACGGGCAAGAATCTCGTCGACCTTGGCAAACCGGTCTTTGTTGCCTCCACAGCAACAGCCTTGGGTTTCTTTGGTTTCCATTCTTCATCCTCCTTGGTTCTATGTCCCTGTATTTTTCATCGTTGGATCCGTCGCCCGTTTCCGGCCTCCAGTGCCTGCCGCATCTCTGCCAGGGTCGGCGATTCCACGTGGAACATCGTTTTCGGTCCTGTAACAAAATCTTCTATCGAATGTGCATCAGAACTATGAATAACCGGCAAGTCGCCGATCGCAGCAATCCGCCGCTGTGCGGACGGTCCTTCGGCGTTTTTGGAAAATTCCACGGCGTCAATTCGCAAATCCGGCGGCACAAAACCCAGTTGTGAAATCAAACTGTATGCCGGTCGGTCAACATGTGCCGCAATCACCAAGCCGCCAAGACGATGCGCCTGCTCCGCCACCTCTTGCACCGAAAGGTCAGTCGATGCCAGCAGCATGGCCGGCTCAATTCTTAACAGTTCGTCCGATTCATCCACGACAAACTGTGCGCCAAATTTCCGTTCGTCGTTCAATAACGGACTGCGGTGCTGCTTGACAAAATCACACCAGCGGACAAAGTCCCGCATCTTTTCAAACAAGGTCAATAAATGAACTTCTTCGCGAGTCTGCACTTCCATACCTGGAAAAACGGTCACGCCGCTGCCGGCCGCCGCCCGAAGAGCCGCTGCAACATTGTCGCCGGCATTGTGATCGGTGATCGCCACGATATCGACGCCAGCCGCCGCTGCATGTCGGATGATGTTCCGTGGCGTCATCTCTACCGACGCACAAGGCGACAGCACACTGTGAACATGCAAATCGGCGCTCAGCCATTGCATCACTGCGCCGTCGTATTCAACCGATAAAGCCGCCCCGCCGCTTCATAGACCGACAGCGGCGTCTTGCAAAGGATCACTTCCTGTTCCTTCGCTTTGGCGATGGTCTGCGGCTCCGGCTCAATCCCTCCGGCAACCACGACAGCCGCCAGGCCGACCAATGATGCGACCGCAATGATATTCTGGTGACCCTGCATGGTGATCCAGAGCTGACCCGCCTGGGCCTGCCCCATAACATGGCTGAGCAGATCAGACGCGTAACCGCCGGATACAGGCAGATTCATATCACCGGTATCGGCAAGCACCGTCAATTCGAGTTCTTTAATCACTTCTGCCATCAGCATAAGCCTTCAACCTCGCTCCATTCGGTTTTTTCTGAGCCGGCTGGGTTCCTGGGGCTCTTTGGCCCCGGTTTCCCTAGTCAACGACGGGGGAAGTTTCTCCGACAGATTCACCATTTCCTGGGCCAAATCGCGAACCATCTCACGCAGACGAAAT
>CAZOJA010000215.1:0-4458 GCA_964579955.1 uncultured Veillonellaceae bacterium
CGGTGATGCAGTATACGGAAAGTCGGTTTCAGACGCATTCGCTGGAGCAGATCCGCGATTATGTAAGCTCGGTTCAGAAAGATTCCAGCAGCCGTTTTTTTGCGATTGTCGAGCAAGAATCAGGTAAACATATAGGGAATATAAAAATCGGCCATATCCACCCTGTTCATCGGCATGCCGATGTCGGTATCATCATCGGCGACAAGGCGAGCTGGGGCAAGGGCTATGCCACGGAAAGTCTGCAAATGGTTGCTGATTTTGCCAGAGCGCAACTCAAGTTACATAAATTGACCGCCGGGATTTATGCCAACAATCTGGGTTCGCTGCAGGCGTTTTTAAAGGCCGGGTTTGTGCTGGAGGGGCGGTTCGCCAGCCATTGGTTCTGTGACGGCGAATACGTCGACGGGTTACAGGTCGGGCTGTTGTTGGAGGGATCGATATGATTTTGGCGATCATTCAGGCACGGATGGGTTCGTCCCGCTTGCCGGGCAAAGTGTTGCTCGACTTGGCGGGACGGCCTGTTTTATGGCATGGTGTGTCGCGGGTGCGGCAGGCTCGCCGGATTGACCGGCTGCTGGTGGCGACGACGGACCAGGCTGCCGATGAACCGATCCGCCGGTTTTGCGCCGAGCGGGGGATCGCCTGCTTTGGCGGCAGCGAGCAGGATGTGCTGGACCGGTTTGTCCAGGCGGCCCGCTTTGCCGGGGCCACGGAAACGGACGGCATCGTGCGGATCACGGCGGATTGTCCGCTGATCGATCCGGAGGTGATCGATCAGGTGGTGACGCTGTTCCTGGAGTCCGGCGCCGATTACGTTTCCAACGTGCAACCGCCGACGTTCCCGGACGGGCTCGACGTGGAGGTGTTCCGCTATGCGGCGCTGCTCGCGGCCTGGCGCGAGGCGAAGCTGGTTTCCGAGCGCGAGCATGTCACCCCTTATCTGCGCAATCACCCGGAGAAGTTTGCCGCGCGCAACCTGACGCACGACCGCGATTTGTCGACGCTGCGCTGGACGCTGGACGAGGCGGCGGACTACGATCTGCTGCGTCGGGTCGTCAGCGCGTTGGAGCGGCGCAAGACGGCGTTCCGTCTGGCGGATGTGCTGCAGGTGCTGGCGGAGCATCCCGAATGGCAGGAACTCAACCGGGACTTTGCCCGCAATGAAGGTTATGCCAAGTCGCTGCGGCAGGAACAGGCGCCGCTTTGCCTGGGGACGGTGCAGTTCGGCCTGGCGTACGGGATCAACAACCGCGGCGGCAAGCCGGAGCAGCAGCGGGTGTTCGCGATTCTGGACCGGGCGCTGGCGGCCGGGATTGACCGGCTGGACACCGCCGCAGCCTATGGCGATGCGGAAACGGTGCTGGGCGAATATATCCGTTCGCGGCAGGTCGCTGGCAAGCTGAACGTGGTGTCTAAACTTCGGCCGGATTTTTTCGATAATACTTATAAGGATCCTGTTCATTTGCAGCAAACGTTGCAACAGGAAGTGCAGGCTTCGCTCACGCGGCTGGGGCTGGAGAGGCTAGACGGTTATCTGCTGCATAGCGCGACCGAGGAACAGTTGCGGCATGCCGGGCTAAGTGAGGCGATGCAAGCGCTGCGGCAAACGGGACTCGTCCGCGAGACCGGAGCTTCGCTGTACACGCCGGAGCAGGCGATGACGGCGCTGCAGACCGGCTGGGTCGATGCGGTGCAGGTTCCATACAACATCCTGGACCGGCGATTGGACCGGGCTGACTTTTTCGGACAGAACAACCACCGGGTCCGGCCGCTGACGGTGTATGCTCGCAGTGTGCTGCTGCAGGGACTGCTGATGATGCGACCCGACGAGATTCCGCCGCACCTGACGGCGCTGGCGCCGCATCTGCGCGAGCTGGACGAATGGCTGGCCTCACAGGGGGTCGACCGGTTGACGGCGGCATTTGGCTTTGTCAGTCGGCATCCCGGTATCGATGCCGTGGTGGTCGGCGTGGATTCCCTGGAACAATTGGAGCAATATCTGGCGCTGTCGACCCGTCTGGCTGATTTTTCGACGATTCTTTCGGCGGGATTGGCGCGTTTTGGCGAAATCGAGCCGCGACTGCTGTCGCCCAACCTTTGGGACGCGTTGCGGCAGGAAAAGAGGGATGGACAGGATGGCTAAACAATATACCAAGAGTCAGGAACTGCTGGCGCGGGCGCGTAAGGTGACGCCGCTCGGTTCGCAGACCTACAGCAAGAGCGTGCGCTATTTTTGCGAAGGGGCTGCGCCGGCTTTTTTGGCGCGCGGTCAGGGCAGCCATGTCTGGGATGTGGACGGCAATGAGTTCGTCGATTTCATGTGTGCGCTGGGCCCGGTGACGGTGGGCTACAACGATCCGCAGGTGAACGCGGCGGTGATGGCGCAGCTACAGAACGGCATCTCGTTTTCGATGGCCACCGAATTGGAAGTGGAACTGGCGGAGGCGCTGACCCGGATCGTGCCCTGCGCCGAGATGGTGCGGTTTGTCAAGAACGGTTCGGACGCCACTTCTTCGGCGATCCGTCTGGCCCGGGCCTTTACCGGCCGTGACCTGGTGGCGGTATGCGGTTATCATGGCATGCAGGACTGGTATATCGCCTCGACGACCAATCGACGGGGGATTCCTGCCGCCGTGTGCGAACTGACCAAGACGTTTGCCTATAATGATCCGGCCAGCCTGCAAAACTTGCTGGCCGCCTATCCCGGCCGGTTTGCCGCCGTGATCCTGGAGCCGATCCAGGCCGATGGCCCGCAGGACGGATATTTGGCGGCGGTAAAGGAGATGACGCAGGCCGCAGGCGCTCTGCTCATTTTTGACGAAGTGGTGTCCGGTTTCCGCTATGCTCTCGGCGGCGCCTCGGAGCTGTATCAGGTGACGCCTGATCTGGCGGCGTTTGGCAAGGGAATGGGCAACGGTCTGCCGATTTCGGCGGTGGCCGGCCGGGCCGACGTAATGGAGCTGATCGGTACCCAGGGCGTGTTCATCTCGACGACGTTCGGCGGTGAAACCCTGTCGATGGCAGGTACACTGGCGACGCTGGATATTTTGTCGCAGCCGGGGGTGTATCCGCGGATCTGGGCGCTGGGGGAACGGCTGCTGGCGGGTATCGGGCAGGCCATAGAAAAGCATGGCGTCGGCGAGGTGGTGAAAGTCAGCGGACTGGCGCCGCATGGCGGGGTCGGCTTCGAAGGCAAGGGCAGCCTCGACTATCTGGACATCCTGTCGGTTTATCAGCAGCGGATGGTGGAGCAAGGCATCCTGACCACCGGCATCAACAATATCAGCGTGGCCCATAACGAGGCCGATATCGACCAGTTCATCGCCGCCGCCGATGCCGCGTTCGCCGATATCCGACGCGCGCTCGACGCTGACTCGCTGGACGGAATCTTGCTGGCCTGCAAGGTGAATCCGATTTTCAAGAGGAATAAATGATGAAACCTTGTTACCTTATAGCCGAGATGTCGGCCAACCACGCCGGCGACCTGTCGCGGGCGCTGGAGATCGTGCACGCGGCCAAAGAGGCCGGCGCCGACTGCATCAAAACCCAGACCTATACGGCGGACACACTGACGATCGATTGCGACAACGCTTATTTTTCGATCCAGGAAGGGCCGTGGCGCGGCAGGACGCTGTACGACCTCTATCAGGAGGCGCATACGCCATGGGACTGGCTGGCCCGGATCAAAGAAGAAGCGGACAAGGTCGGACTGGATTATTTATCGACGCCGTTTGACCGCACCGCGGTCGATTTCCTGGCCGAAATCGGCGTCAGCGCTTATAAAGTGGCTTCGTTCGAATTGAACGACCTGCCGCTGCTGCGCCATATCGCGGCGCAGGGAAAACCGGTCATCGCCTCCACCGGCATGGCGTCGCTCGGCGAGATCGAGCAGGCGGTGCGCACGGTGCGCGAAGCCGGCAACCCCGAACTGTGCCTGCTGAAGTGTTCCAGCGCCTACCCGGCGCCGCCGGATGACATGAACCTGCGGACGATCCCGCATCTGGCAGAGACGTTCGGTGTGAAGGTCGGGCTGTCCGATCACACGCTCGGTTCGGCGGCGGCCGTGGCGGCGGTGGTGCTCGGGGCCTGCGTGATTGAAAAGCATTTTTGTCTCAGCCGTTCCATTCCCAATCCGGATGCGGCATTTTCGATGGAGCCAGCCGAGTTTCGTCAGATGCGCGATGATATCCGGGCGGTGGAACGGGCCCTGGGTAAGGTGCATTACGGCGTGTCCGCCGCTGAAGAAGGGAGTGCCGTGTTCCGGCGCTCGTTGTTTATCGTGCGGGATATGAGAGCCGGGGAAGAGTTCACGGCGGAAAACCTGCGTAGCATCCGGCCCGGCCACGGGCTGGCGCCGCGCCATTATGACGCCGTGCTGGGAAGGCGGGCGGGCGAAGACATTCGACGCGGCACGCCGCTGGCCTGGAATCTGGTCCGGTAGCAGCAAGGAGGACAGAA
>CAZOJA010000216.1:0-4455 GCA_964579955.1 uncultured Veillonellaceae bacterium
AAGTCACCGAGACCAGCCGGAATGTGTTTTTTCCGATTGATGGATTTGCCGACCAAAACCTGAACCGGGTGATTGCAGCGCGGGATGAACTGGCGACACTGCTCGCGCAGATCTTTGGCTGCGAGGTCAAAGTGGGCTGGCTGGACAAAGCGGCGCCGGAGATGGAATTCTAAAAACTTCATGGCAGGATAGACCGGGAAGGTGCCGCCGACTAGCATATGCTAGTCGGCGGCACCTTCCCGGTTTCACTGATGGCTGTTCTGTGCGACCAAGATTCTGGGCGTTAAAGGGAAGTGGCGACAAACGTCGAATCTATTGGTTGGCAGTCAGAACATCGTAAACCGTGCGGGAGATTTCGGCGATTGCCTGACAACCTCCGGCCGAATCCGGCAGGTTGTCGCTCATGATTGCTACGACATAAGCGCAGCTGGACGCCATGACGATTCCTGCATCGTGTTCAGCGCCCGGCAACTCGCCTGTCTTGTGTTTGCAGACGACGCCGGACGGTAACAAGAGGGGGATTTTGCAACGGTCGGTCTGGCGCTCAAGAATGTCGCACATGTGACGGTCGCTGAGCGAATCGACGCAACGACCATGATGCAAAGCAGCCAGGATTGTTGCCACATCCCTGACGCTGGTCAGGTTTTCCTGACCGGCTGATGCGGCGGCAAAGTCCATCATCTTGCGGCGCAAGATCGAATCCTGACAATCGAGCGACCGGATACGGACATTGATTTTGTCCATGCCCAGACGGTCGATCAAAAGATTGGTTGCAATATTGTCGCTTTCAGTAATCATTAGCTCGATCAACTCCAACACTGTACGGCTTGTTCCCGCCGGCGATGCCTGCAGTAGCCCGGCGCCGCCGACCCGTTCGTTTTCGGTAAAGGCGATACGGCTGTCGGGATCAAGCTGGCCGGTCCGAATCCGGTCAAAAGCCTCAACCATGATGAATAGCTTGATTAAGCTGGCTGAACGCATCGGCCGGGAGTTGTACTGCCATCGTTGGCTTGAGGCAAGGTCGTGCACCGCGATGGCGAAATGCCCGGGGATGTTACTGAGCTGGCAAAAGACTTGTAATTCCAGCGCAGGCATTTTTTCGCTGAACAAGGTATCCACGTCTGATCCTCCTAGTTTTAATATTCAGGGTTGTGCACAACCCGTCAAGAGGAGTGACTCTGCTTGCAATCTAAAAAAATTATCGGTCTGTTTATCCTCGGGCTGTTATGTTCGGCCATACTGGCGATGTCAGGTTGTACCACCGGCAACAAACCTGCCGCAGGAAATCATATCCGCTATGCCCTGTCGGCCGAGCCGGAATCGATTGATCCGAGAATGTCGACCAGCCTGTCGGGGTCAGCAGTCGAAGCGCAGCTGTTTGAGGGGCTGACCACGTTGGACGCCAATAATCGTCCGGTGGCGGCGGCGGCCGAACGATGGCAGATTTCACCGGATGGCCGCAAAATCACTTTTGTGCTGCGTGCCGGGATCAAGTGGTCCAACGGCGAACCGGTGACAGCCCAGGATTTTGAATATGCCTGGAAAACCGGCCTTAGTCCGGAACTGGCCAGTCCTAACGCGTACATGCTGTATTGTCTGAAAAACGGCGAAGCGTACGCGACGAAAAAAGCCGATGTTTCGCAGGTGGGGGTTCGAGCCAAGGATGAGCGGACCCTGGAGGTGGAACTGGAGCGACCGACGGCATATTTTTTGGCTTTGACGGCATTTCACGCCTTTTACCCCATCCATAAAAAGACGGTGGAAGCCAATGAAAAATGGGCCAATCAACCACAGACACTAATTGGCAACGGTCCGTTCAGATTGAGCACATGGGTCAAGTCGAGCCGGATGGAGCTAGTGAAGAACGAGCATTATTGGGACGCCGCAAAAGTGAAGTCAGCGAAAATCGAGCTGTTCTTGCTGGATAACGCATCGACAGCGCTGGCGATGTTCGATAGCGGTCAACTGGACATGGGCGACAGCATTCCGCCCACGGAAGTGCCGCGTCTGGTCAAGGAAGGAAAGGTATCGATTCATCCTTTTCTGGGTACGTTTTATGTTTCGTTCAATGTTACCAAGCCGCCGTTTGACAATGCAAAAGTCAGACAGGCCTTTGCCTTGGCGATCAACCGTCAGGCGATAGCGGAAACGCTGCTGCGGGGCGGTCAGATTCCGGCGCTGGCATTCGTGCCGCCGGGGCTGGCCGATGCCAAACCCGATGAGGATTTTCGCGCCAAAGGCGGCGCGTTGTTAAAAGACCATGATGTCGCAACGGCCCGCAAGCTGATGGCCGAAGCCGGGTTTGCCGACGGCGCCGGGTTTCCGGCGGTGACATATCTCTATAATACCAGCGAATCCAATAAAATGGTGGCCGAAGCGCTGCAGGAAATGTGGCGCAAGAATCTCGGCGTACAAGTCACTCTGTCCAACCAGGAATGGAAAGTGTACTGGGACTCGCTTGACAGACATCAGTTCCAGCTGGCGCGGGAGAGCTGGAGCGGCGATTATCCGGACCCGATGACGTTTTTAGACCTGTTTGTCACGGCGGGCAGCAACAACTCGCCGGATTACCGAAATCCGGCCTATGACAGGCTGATCCAGACGGCGCAGAGCGCGCTCGACCCGGTCACTCGCATGCAGGCGCTGCATCAGGCGGAAAAGATCCTGATCGAGGATGCGGTGATTGCTCCGGTGTTTTTCCAGACCAATCCCGTCATGATCCGGCCCCAGGTCAAAGGGGTGGTGCGATCCATCCTGGGCGTGCCATACCTTAAGGATGCCTACCTCGAAAAATAACGTGTTTCTTACAAGAAGCGCAACACGATCTGATAAAGCAAGGGGATAAATACTGCCGGCAGCAGATTGGCTACTTTGATGTTATGCTGTTCGAGCATGTTCAGCCCGATGCCGATGATCAGCAAGCCGCCGAGACAGGTCATGTCGGCTTTAGTCGCTTCGGACAACAGCGGTTGCAGGTAGGCGGCGGCCAGCGTGAGACTGCCCTGATACAGCAGGACGCTGAAGGCTGACAGCACAATGCCAATGCCGAGCGTCGAAGCAAAAATGATTGCGACAACTCCATCAAGCACTGATTTGGCGAAGAGGGTCTGGTGATTGCCCGACAAACCGCTCTCCAGCGAGCCAACGATCGCCATCGCACCTACGCAGTAGAGAAGGCTTCCGGTGACGAACCCCTCGGATACTTTGCCGCCACGGCCTTTGAGCCTGGCAGCGAGTCCATCGCCGAACGATTTTAGTTTCTGATCGATATCCAGCCATTCACCGACAATGGCGCCAACCACCATAGCGATGATGACCAGCAACAGGTTGCTGACTTTCAGGGCGTTCAATACCCCTACGAGCAACACGCAAAGCGCCAGTCCCTTGATAACGGTATCGCTGATTTTGCTGGACAGTCCGCCTTTCAATAGCGTACCGATCAATCCCCCCGCGATGATGGCGGCAACATTGGCAAAGGTTCCGAGCATGCAAACACATCCTTGTCGACTTATTGCGGCGAATGATTACAGAATGGTTCTATTATACACCAATGGGACGGAATTACAGGGTTATTATATCATTCGGGAGGGGACGCAGTGAAAAACGCAAATCAGGCCGCCAATCATCTGGCTGGTGAAAAATCGCCCTACCTTCTGCAGCATGTCTATAATCCGGTGGATTGGTATCCATGGGGAGCATCGGCATTTGCCAAGGCGAAAGCGGAGGATAAGCCGGTATTTTTGAGCATCGGCTACAGTACTTGTCATTGGTGTCATGTCATGGCGCATGAAAGTTTTGAAGACGCAGCAGTCGCGGCAAAATTGAATGCTGACTTTGTCAGCGTCAAAGTTGACCGGGAAGAACGTCCGGACATCGACAATGTATACATGGCCGCATGCCAGGCGGCGACCGGCAGCGGTGGTTGGCCGATGACCATCATTATGACGCCGGAGGGAAAACCGTTCTATGCCGCGACCTATTTGCCGAAATCGGGTAAGTGGGGCCGTCCCGGTTTGTTGCAGGTATTGGATTCGGTACAGAAAAAGTGGCGGGGGAAGCGACAGGAGTTGCTGGATTATGGTGATAAACTGATCGGTTTCATCCAGTCAGCTCAGACAAAACCCCTGCCGAATGCTGCACTCTGTCCGGAAATTCTTGATCAAGCATTCGGGGCGCTGAGCAAGGCTTTTGATCCGCGCTACGGCGGTTTTGGCAAAGCGCCGAAATTTCCCACACCACACAATATGCTGTTTTTACTGCAATATTATCGGCGGCGTCAGACCCCGAGCGCGCTGGCGATGGTGCGGAAAACGCTGGATTGCATGAGTGCCGGTGGCATTTATGACCATATCGGGTTTGGCTTTGCCCGTTATTCCGTTGACGAGAAATGGGTCGTGCCTCATTTTGAAAAAATGCTTTATGATAATGCGCTTTTGGCGCTCTGCTGTCTGGAAA
>CAZOJA010000217.1:0-4454 GCA_964579955.1 uncultured Veillonellaceae bacterium
GTGATGCGCTCGTTTTCAGCGTCTACCGATCTTTGGCTGCCGCAGCATCGCCCGCTGCCGGGGCTGAAACATCCGCTGGTTTCCGGCATCATGATCGTAGAAATGTTTGCTGAAGCAGCGCAGACGCTATATCCCTATCTTTTCCTGCAGGGCATGAAGAACGTGAAATTCATCGATCCGATCGAGTGTCCTGCGGAAATCACCCGCCTGGCACAGCTGGACTGTCGGGCCGGGCAGGGGCAGACCGGGTTGCAGTATTGTGAACTGAAACTGTCAACGCAGGAGGTTTCGCCGAGCGGCCGCCCCTTGCAGCGATGGTCTTGCAATGCCTCGGCAACGGCGTTGCTGGGAGTGGTTCCTCCGGCGGCGGCAATATCCGAGGCCGGAATCCCCTTCACCGACCAGCGGATCGAACGACAGGCGAAGCGACCAGTGCTGCTGCGGGCCTACAAACGGTTTACCGCCCTGACCGGCAGCTATCGGGTATTGCATGGACTGAGCCGACTTTCATCTGACACGGTCGAAGCCGTCGCGGTGTTGCCACGAAAGCCTGATTTCGCCTATCGGCGGCAAAACGGCTATCTGACATCGCCATACCTGTTGGAAGCCATCTTTCAGACGGCGGTTTTCCAGCGGATTTTGCAACCCCGCCGTGCAACGGTTGCAATCGCTCTGCCTTATGCGATCGGGGAAGTTCTATATCAGCGGACTGCGGAGCCGTTGTTGGGCCCAGTCCGTATCCAGGCCCGAAAAATCATCGACGATGCGCAGGCGATGGTTTGGGATGCGGTGGCCTATGATGACCGTGATCGACTGCTGCTCAGCGTCAATGCCTTGGAGTTGCGATGGATCTGTTCTTGAAAGACAGGCAAAATGATAGGACATTCATCATCGCGGCCTGGATGAATCGTTGCAGCGACAGTCTCGCTGAGCGCGAACAGGCAAAACGACAGCTGTGTCATGCGCTGGAAAGGCAATGGCGCAACCGTGAGCATTACTTGTTGTTGACACCGCTGCAGTATTCCTTTTCCCACCTGGCTGGCCAGACCTGGGCGGTCTCCACTTCACAGGAATGGTGCGTCGGAATCGATGCGGCATGCAACGAAGAATTTTCTCAACCGTATCCGGTGGAAAAAGTGTTTCATCCGCAAGAACGGTCTATTTTGGAGCCGGCACAGGTCTGGAGCGCCAAGGAAGCGGTGGTCAAAGCCATCGGGTGCGGCTTTGACGGCATGAACCCGCTTGATATCCGCCTGACGGACGCCAGTTCGGCAACCGTGGCCAAGCGAGGTATTGGTAGCGGACTGCCGACGTCGTTTCATCTCTGGAGTTGGCGTCTGGTCGATCGGGGGTGGGTGACTGTCGCCTATCAGAAAAATTTTCACCTGCTTCGTTGCTGATTATCCATGAAAATGGCGGGGCAAAGAAGGGAAAAAGATATGTTTTATGGAATTAACCTAACATGATGAATTTATGTGCCTGGTTAGGGATCCTGATTTTTGAATGGCTGGAAGCTACCGGACGGACGGTGCGACTGTTGGTGCGGACACTGATCCAGTTGCCGCGGATGAATCTGCGCCATGTCATCTATCAGATGGCGCATCTGGGTGTGGACACGATGCCGATCGTTTTCATGATGATCGTGTTCACGGGGATGGTCATGGTGTGGCAGGCGACACCGGCATTGGCCCGGGCCGGCGCCCAGTCGACAACTGGCGGTCTGGTCGCATTGGCCATGTTTCGCGAACTGGGGCCGGTCTTGAGCGGCGTGGTGATGGCGGGTCGTGTCGGTGCTGCCATCACGGCGGAAATCGGCTCGATGAAGGTCACGGAACAAATCGATGCGCTGCGGGTGATGGCGACCGACCCGGTCGCCTACCTGGTTGTGCCGCGCTTTGTCGCTTGTGTGCTGATGACGCCGTTAGTCGTGACTTTCGCGAACATCATGGGAATTGCCGGTGGTTTTATGGTGGCGACAACCTATACTGACGTCGGACCCTATACTTTTATTTATTCGATCGAGACTTTCACTGAACTGACCGACTTTTCCAATGGTCTTATCAAATCGATGGTGTTTGGCGGAATCGTTGCCATCGTGGGCTGCCTGAAAGGCATGGGCGCTCAGGAAGGCGCCGAAGGGGTGGGGCATGCTACGACGAGTTCGGTAGTGACCTCGATTGTCTGGATTTTTGTCATGAACTATTTTTTATCAACGTGGTTATTTAGATGAATCATATGGATATAATTATGGGAAATGTCATGGAAAATGCAACGGAAATAAAATCCGAGGTTATGATCGAGCTGAAAAAAGTGAATATGTCATTTAAAGAGCGGCGTATTCTATACAATGTTGATCTGCAGGTCAAAACCGGCGAAACCCTGGTGGTGATCGGACCGAGCGGTGCCGGTAAAAGTACGTTGCTGCGTCTGATGATTGGATTACTCAGACCGGATTCCGGGGAAATATGGGTGGATGGGCAGGAAATCTCGCAGTTGAACGAGGACGGCCTGAACCAAATTCGCCGTAACATGGGCATGGTTTTTCAGTACTCGGCCTTGTTCGACTCGATGACGGTCGGTGAAAATGTGGCGTTTGGTATCCGGCAGCACACCAAGATGCCGGAAGACGAAATTCACGCTGTGATTAAGCGTTCGTTGCGCATGGTCGGACTGATGGGCAAAGAAAACGTGATGCCGAGCGAATTGTCCGGCGGCATGAAGAAACGGGTCAGTTTGGCCCGGGCGGTGGCGCTGAAACCCAAGATCGTGCTGTATGACGAACCGACTTCCGGCCTGGATCCTGTCATGTCAACCACGATCAACCGGCTGATCATGAGTACCCAGCGCATTCTCGGCGTGACTGCCGTAGTCGTTACGCATGATATGGACAGTGCATTTACGATTGCAGACCGCATCGCAATGATGTATGATGAAAAGATAATTGAGATTGCTACGCCGGATGAATTCCGGCAGTCGGAAAACCCCCTGGTCAGACAGTTTATCAGCGGGGTTCGCAACAATTGCATTCCAGTCCGAAGGAGGGGGTAGCGGGTGAAAAGGAGTGCAGAAACAAAAGTCGGTGCGGTGACACTGCTAGGTTTGGCGCTTTTGTTCGGCATCGCGGTTTTTTACGGGGCGATCCGGATCGGTGAAGCCGGATATCCGCTGCATATCGATTTTGATCGGGTGGATGGCTTGAAAATCGGCGGGCAGGTCCGCTACGCCGGGGTCGACGTCGGGCGCGTTACTCGCATTGGCGTTACCGACAACGGCAAAGCCCGGGCCTCGGTCAGAATCTGGTCAGGTAATTCGATTCCGGAAGGATCGACCTTCACCATCGGATCTGACGGATTATTGGGCGAAAAATTTGTCAGCATCGCGCCGCCGGATCAACGCGACAAGTTTCTGTCGGCGGATACTGTCGTCGAAGGACTGCCTTCCCAAGGGATTGAAACCTTTATTTCGACAGCGGACCGACTGTTTAACCGGATGGATAAGCTGGTGACCTCGCTGGAGGAAGTGTTTGGCGACCCCAAAGTGAAGGGGTCGATGAAAGACACCGCTCGCAATATCGACCAATTGACGGCGGCATTGTCACGGATGGCCGTGAACAACGAGCAGAACATCAATGCGATCGCCCGTAATCTTGCCGCGATGTCGGAAAGTCTTCGCAACGTAGCCGGCCGGGTCGACAAGATGGCTACCGCAGTCGACAATGACGGCAAAACCGCCAATGACTTCAAGGATACCCTGGCCAATCTTCGCAGCGCCAGCGCCCGGATTGAGAAGATGGCGGCGGCGCTGGAACCGGTGGCGACCGATCCGGAAACGGCCCGTAATATCAAGACTACCTTGAAGAATGCCCGTGAGGTCTCTGAAAAAGCCAACAAACTGCTCAACAAGGTTGAAAAGATCAAGACCCAGGCCGGCATCGACGTCATGTACAGCGGCGGCGCAGACAAGGTCCGGACCAATGTCGACTTAAGGGTGAATACCGATTCGCGCTCGTTCGTCCAGATGGGACTGAGTGATATCGGCGAATCGAACCGGCTCAACCTGCAACTCGGACAACAAGGGCCGGCTGTCGGTGGACGGCTTGGCGTGGTGGAAGGAAAAGCCGGCGCCGGAGTCGATCTGAAAATGGGTAATAATTTCAAGATTTCGGCTGATGCCTATGATCCCAATGATTTCCGACTCAAATTGCGTTCGGAACTCAAGGTCGCCCCCGACACCTATATCGTCGGCGAAAGCATCAGTATCAATAAAGACGCCCAACGCAGCACATATGTAGGAGTACGCCGGTCATTCTGACCTTGGGTTTAGGAAAATGGAGGAATTGTCATGAAAAGCGGACTGAATGCACGAATGAATAAAACATGGACGATGTTGGTGATCTGGCTGACAGCGATGATGCTGATGGCAGGAACTGTCTTTGCTGCGCCGGAAGCCGCTGC
>CAZOJA010000218.1:0-4450 GCA_964579955.1 uncultured Veillonellaceae bacterium
GCGATATCTGCTGCGGACCGGTGCCTTCCTTTTTAAAGAAGTCGCGGATCCATTGCTCAAACTCGCTGCTCTCCAGCACATGGACTACCCGGATGTCATGAGCGCCGATTTTTTCGTGAAATGTCACTTCCGCCGCCGGACCGGTCGCGGCGCGCGCATCGCCCGGTCCTTTGCCGCCAAACCAGCTTTCGCGCAATTCCTCATTGATCAAGGCATTGATCTTGGCGAAGTTGGAAACATCGCCGCGCGTTACAACCGGCTCGGACGGCAGCGGGAGAACCTCCAGCACTTTGGTCGGCTTTGACGCCTTCAGATCGGTGGATAACAGTAAAATTTCCTCTTTGCCGTTCCAGGCGACAATGGCGTTTTGCGCTGGTTCGAAGATTTCCGGCATGTTTTGCGTGTTCCAATTGCCCCAGGGGATTGAGCCGCGGTCAGCGAACCCCGGTTGCATCTGGCACATAACCAGGCCGAGTGCTAACGTCGTGATCGCCAACCTGTTAAAGAATGTTCTGGACATCATCGGTCACCTCCTGATACGATTATTTTTTATCCGTTCGGTCCAATAAACGAGTGGAGCTGGAAATAGTAACGGAATTGTCACGGTTCGAACAACCCTTGCTTTGCCGCATACGCGATCAGTTCGCTTTTTTTCTCGAAGCCCAGTTTTTCCATGATCCTGGTTTTGTAGGTATCGACTGTCTTAATGCTGAGACCGAGTTGTTCGCCGATTTCCCGCAAGGAAAACCCGCGTGCATACCAGCGCAACACCTCCAGTTCGCGCGGACTCAGTACGGCGGCAACCGGTGGCGAAGCGACTTGCTGCCGCTCGACCAGCAACATGGACAGCAAGGATTTTGCAGAGCTCTCGTTCAGATGCAGCCGGCCGGCGGCGACATTGTCGATTGCCTGAAACAGCTCGGTGTCAATCGCGCTTTTTTGCACATAACCCTGCGCACCGGCCAACATCGCTTCCAAAACGTAATTCTCATCCTCGAACATGGTCAGTACGATGACACGGGTAGGCAGGTTGCGCCGCTTCAGTTCCCGCAGACACTCCAGTCCGTCCATGCCAGGCATGGCCAAGTCCAGCAGCAGGATGTCGGGGTGCAACTGTTCGACCAACAGCAGCGCGGCCGCCCCGTCGGAGGCTTCACCGGCGATGGCGAGGTTCTCGTGGCTGCCAAGCAGCAACTTCAGGCCGGACCGGATCAGATGATGATCGTCGGCCAGGACGATACGGAGTTTGCCTGTCATATGATTTATGCTCCTTTATTGACCATGGGAATGTTGACGGTAACCAGGGTGCCGTTACCGGGTGACGATTCCAGGCTGAATTGGCCGCTACACAATTCTATCCGTTCCTGCATGCCGAAAATACCCAGGCGTTTTTCGCGCAAAGCCCTCTCCAGTTCGCCGTCAGGCATCCCCTTGCCATTGTCGCGGATTTCCAGCCGTATTGCCCCGTGAGTTGACCGCAGGCCGATTTCGACGCTGCTGGCGCCGGAATGACGGGCGGCATTGGTCAGACTTTCCTGCATGATGCGATATAACGTGACAGACAGGTCGCTGTCCAGAGCCGGGATATCCGGGTCCGCCGAAAATTGCACCGTGATGCCGAACCGTTCCTGAAAATCCACGACATATTTCCGCATGGCCGCCGCCAGACCGAGATCGTCCAACGCGGTCGGCCGCAGTTCGACCGCCATGTTGCGAATATCGAGCAATACTTCGGCCGCCACGTCGCGGGCGTTGAGCAACAGTTCGCGTTGTTGTTCGTCGGCGGCTTTGCCGGCGAGCACCCGCATCGAAACGATCAATGAAGTCAAGGCCTGGGCGGTTTCGTCGTGCAGTTCGCGTGACAATCGCTTTCGTTCGGCCTCCTGGGCTGTGATGACCTGATGCAGCAGACTGGCCCGCAATTGCTCCTTTTCCTGCAATCCGCCGGCCATTTCGTTAAAGGAGCGCGCCAGTTTTGCCAGTTCGTCACCTGTAGTGACGGGGGCACGCGTGTCGAGATGTCCGGCGGCTATCGCCTGCGCCGAATCCACCAAAGAATTGATCGGAGCGGTGATGAAACGTGACAGCAGGATGGCCAGCAAGGTGGCCACGCTGCAGAAGAAGACGGTGATTGCCAGCAGGGAAGCGGTGGTTTTGCCGATCAGGGCTTTGGAAAATTCCTCGCTGAGTCCGACCCGGATATAACCGATGGCGCCGTTTTCCACCGGCGACAGGATGTCGCGGATGGTGCCTTCGTTGGTGGAGAGCTCGACGATGCGCTCCTCGGTGCGCAGCGGGATCGGGTTGGCGTTGCGCAGTCCCGCCGGCAACCGGCTGGGAAAGGTGTGCGCCAAGAGTTGACCGGCGTGGTCGAAGACCAGCAAGTAGCGCAAATCCTCGGTCTCATTCTTGAAGTCATGCAGAATTTCGCCGAGAGTATAGCGGTCGTTGACCAGAATCGGACTCGCAACCAGCGAGGCAACGTGTCCGGCGATTTCCAGGCCGCGCTTTTCCTGCTGACGGCTGTTCAGTTCTTGGAGGGAGGTCAGCGCCACATAGCTGAGCAGCACCCCAAGCAGCAGCGCCAGGGAAATGTTGGTGGCGGCCAGTTTGTGAAAAATCTTCCACTGTCGAAGCTTGTTCATGGCGCGTGTTTCATTTCCTGCAGGATTTGCCGCGGCGCATCATAAAGTCTGGCGGGAGCTGCGCTGAACCGCTCGAACATCAAATCGCGCAGAACCTTGCGCATGTCCTGGTTATAGTGCATATTGAGAAAAATCGTTTTCAGCAGCTCTTTCTGCTGAGCCGGCATGGCTTGACGGATCACGACCGGGCCAACGCCGATCGGTTCCGAAGAATGGATGATACGGACCCTGCCGGCCAGTTCCGGATTATTCCGTCGGGCATGATCATAGGCTATGCTGTCGATCGCAGCACCATCCAGCAGGTTCATCGCCACGGCTTGCAGCGACTTGGCATGGTTTTGGCTGAACAGGCTCTGACCGAAAAAACTCTCCGGCGTCTGTTGGCGAAGTTTCAGCAAATAAACCGGGAACAGGTAACCGGAAAAACTGGCCGCATCGCTGAACGCAAATCGTTTGCCGGCCAGGTCGGCCAAGTTTTCGCTTCGACTGTCCTGGGGCACGATGATCAATGCCTGATAAAAAGGCCCGTTTTCCAGTTCGGGAATCACCAGCGGCTCAATCGGTTCCGTTCCGCTGTAAGTCAGGAAAGCGCCGGTCGAAAAAAAAGCCAGGTCGGCGCCCTGACTGGACAGCAACGCCTGGATTTCCGCATTGTTCCGCCGATAAATCAGTTCGGTCGGTTGTCCGGTCTGGATGGCGATGTGTTCGGCAATCAGGCGATAGGAACCGACGGTGTCGCGGCTTGACAGGGAAGGGGACACGGCGATTCTCAGCGACGTGGGGCCGGCAGTCGTCGATGAGACAGGAGCAGCCGGCTCCAGTCTGGTCAGATCGATGTAGCTATTACCGCGCGAAGATAGGCAGCCCGCCGCAAAAAAAGCGGACAGGGCCAGTAGCGTAATCATCAGGATCGGCGCTTTCAATCGGTGGGACCAAGACAACGGCGAGTCCTCCTGTAACAGAAATCCTTTTGGTAGGTGACCGCGTGCATTTCATAGTATCTTTCTTCAATTGGCCGGCCGTTTCCTGCCGGAGCCTGGGCGGCGACCGGGAGGAGTTTGCCGGACAATAGGGAATTAGTTAAAGAAATGGATTCAGAAAAATTGTGTTTAAGGAGTTGCCGGTGAAGAAATTGTTGCGGTGTCGATTTTTGCTGTTCGGGGTGCTAATGGTGTCGCTGATTGGCGGGGCGCCTGGCTTTTCCGGACAGGTCGAGGCGGCGCCGGATCGCTGGCTGCAAGTGGTAACTACCCCCTGGCATGGATCCTATGTCTGCAATCAGGGACTGACCCGGTTGCAACTGACGTTGCGGCCGCTGCCCGGCGGACAGCGTTGGGAGGCCGATTTCGCATTTGCGCCGGATCCTGACAATCCGGGCGTGCCCAAAGGTTCGTTCCGCCTAACCGGCTCGCTCGATCGGACGACAGGGCAATTGGTGCTGAAACAACAGCAGTGGTTGGAACAACCGGAGGATCCCAGTTATCGCATGATCGACCTGGCAGGCATGCTGCAGATCGGCATCGGACAGGCGTTAATCCGGGGCCGGGTCACATCTTACGGTTGTGAGGATTTTGCCGTATGGCAGTTTTTTGCCGAGCTGGATGGCGAGCGTTAAGCGGAGGATGGGAGGAACAGGATGGCTGCGTGGGCAGAAATACTAGCATTGTTTGAAAAGGGTGGCCTGGTCATGCCGCTGCTCTTGGCTGGCTCGATACTGGCGGTGGCGGTCGCGGTGGAGCGGTTCCGGGCGTTTGGCCGGGCGACTGCCGGGATGGAAGTTTTTCGCGAACAGCTTGCAGACAAAC
>CAZOJA010000219.1:0-4425 GCA_964579955.1 uncultured Veillonellaceae bacterium
TCCGATCTGCAACAGCACTTATAGCCTGATGCAAATCGCCGACTGCGCGATTGCGGCCTCCGGAACGGTGACGCTTGAGGCTACGCTGATGGAATTGCCGTCAGTCATCGTATATCGGGTACAAACAGCAACCTATTGGTTGATTCGATTGGTCGCCAATGTTTCGCACGTGGGCTTGCCCAATATCGTGGTGGGCCGGCGAATTTTGCCGGAATTGATTCAGGATGCAGCAACCTCTGCCAATGTCAGTGCGGCGGCGCTGCGTTTAATGCAGGATCCGCAAGTTCGTGCTCAGGCGAAAAGCGATCTAAAAGAAGTTCGGATCAAACTGGGCGAGCCGGGTGCCGTATTGCGGGTCGCTCGCATCGTCATGGATGTGGCGGCGGGGAGGCGCGCATGAACTCCATGGCAGTATATCTGCGTCTGCTGCGTTACCTGCGTCCCTATATTCCGCAAACGGCGATGGCGATTGCCTGCATGTTGCTGGCGACGTCGGCCAGTCTGTACGTTCCCTGGATTGTACGCGATGTGATTGACGGCGTATTGGTCAACAAAGACATCCTGCTACTCAACGCGATTACGGCAGGAATTTTGCTTGTCTTTGCCCTCAGAGGCTTTTTTGTTTACGGACAGAACTATTTGATGTCCTATGTCAGCCAAAAGGTTGTAATCGATCTACGCGAGTCGCTATTCCGACATTTTCAGCGTTTGTCGATTTCTTATTTTGACCGTAGTCGTACCGGTAAGGTACTCAGCTACATGACCAATGATGTGGGAGCGCTGCAGGGGGCTCTGGCGCAGAATGTGATTGAATTGTCGACCGAGTCGATCACCTTGGTTGGCTCCCTGGTCGCCATGTTCTACCTGCACTGGCAACTGGCTTTGCTGACCTTAATCACTGTACCGCTGGTGGCGCAAGCGATGAATTTATTCGGCAAAAAACTGCGTAAGGCAAGCGGCACGATGCAGCAACGGGCCGCTGAAATCACCTCGGTATTGCAGGAAATGATCGTGTCCATTCGGCTGATCCGGTTGTTCGTACGCGAAGATTATGAAATCGGCCGTTTTATTCGGGAAAACGAAAACAACTTCAGCGCCCAGATGAAAGCGGCCCAGTTGTCGGCGACACTGACGCCGGTAATCGAATTTCTAGCGGCGATCGGCGTCACGGTGATTATCTGGTACGGTGGACGGGAGGTCATCAATGGCAATCTGACTTCCGGTTCGCTGATCGCTTTTCTGGTTTACACCGTCAACATCACTAACCCGGTCAAACGGCTGGGAAATGTCTATGGCAGTATTCAACGGGCTGTAGCCGCCGCTGAGCGGGTATTTGAAGTACTGGATACTTTGCCGGAAATTCAGGATGATTTCGACGCTAAAGAATTGCCTGTAGTGAAAGGGCAAGTTGAGTTTGAAAATGTGATGTTTGAATACCGGTCCGCTGAGCCGGCGCTGTGCAACCTGTCAATAAAGGTTCCACCCGGACAGGTATTGGCGATTGTTGGGCCGAGCGGCGCGGGAAAATCGACAATTGCCAACTTGTTGCCGCGATTCTATGATCCGCAACAAGGCAGAATCAAGATTGACGGCAGGGATATCCGCCATGTGACCGTGCGTTCCCTACGCGAACAAATTGCAATGGTGCCGCAGGATACTATTTTGTTCAGTGCCTCAATATATGAGAACATTCTTTATGGCCGTCTTGACGCCAGTGCTGCAGAAGTGACCGCGGCGGCGTACTCAGCTAATGCACATGACTTTATCCTGCAAATGCCGCTAGGTTATGATACCCAGATTGGCGAGAGAGGATGTCAGCTATCAGGCGGGCAACGTCAACGAATCGCCATCGCCCGGGCCATATTGAAAGATCCCAGGATTCTGATCCTTGATGAAGCGACATCGGCGCTTGATGCCGAGAGTGAGCGGGTCGTGCAGGATGCGTTGGATAAGCTGATGGTGGGACGCACCACTTTTATGGTTGCCCACCGCCTGTCAACAATTCAGCGCGCCGACAAAATCCTGGTGATGGATAAAGGGCGACTGGTCGAGTGCGGTAATCATACCGAACTGCTGGCGGCAGGAGGGCTCTACGCCAAACTGTATAGCTTGCAGACTGAAGAGAGTAACTAAAGGAGAATACTTGTGGACCTGTTGTATAACATCCTGATACTTATGGTAGCCGTTATCGGACTGCCGTTTTTTACTTTTCGTTTTGTGCGGGAGCGGCGATTCCGCGAGCGGCTTAGGCAAAATTTCGGGTTTTTTTCGCCGGAGACACTGAGTAAAGTTGAGGGGCGGTCACCAATCTGGATTCAGGCTGCGTCAGTCGGCGAAGTAGTTGCCGCTAGTTCGATCATCAAGGAGTTTAAACGACAATTGCCGGAGGTGCCGGTTCTCATTTCCTCCGGTACCATCAGCGGCTATGATATGGCCTGCCGGATTTTACCCGAGGCGGATGCAATCATCTTTTATCCGCCGGATCTGCCTTGGATGCCGGATCGCATCGTCAAACGGGTAAAGCCCTGCGCCTATGTGCCGGTGGAGACCGAATTGTGGCCTAACTTTATTCGGGCAGCCCGCAAACGCGGCATTCCTGTGATCATGGTCAATGGTCGTATCGGTGAGCGCAGTCTGGAACACTACCGACTGATGCGGCGGATGTTCACCAAAATGTTGGATACGGTAGTGCTTTTCTGCATGCAATCGACCATTGACGCCCAATATGTCATCCAGCTTGGAGCCGATCCGCACAAGGTTCTGGTGACCGGCAACACAAAATATGATCAGAACTACAGTCAAGTCAGCGAACCCGATCGCCTGATGTTTAGGGCTGAACTGGGTTTTGGCGGGAAGGGTCCCTTGATTGTGGCTGGTAGTACCCACCATGGTGAAGAAACAATTCTACTCGAAGTAATGCGCGCGGTTCGCGGACAATTTCCCGAACTCAGATTGCTGCTGGCACCCCGAGATATTCCCCGTAGTGAAAAAATAGTCGAGATGGCCCGCAGACAGGGATTTTCGGCCGAACTGCGCAGCCGACTGGCGGTTTCGCCAGAATCAGCGACGAGTGCCAACACAGTCATCGTACTTGATACCATTGGTGAACTGGGCCGTTTTTATAGCTTGGCCGATCTGGTGTTTGTCGGCGGTAGTCTGGTTTCCCACGGCGGCCACAATATCCTTGAACCGGCGGCCCACGGCAAGCCGATCATCGTTGGCCCCCACATGTTTAATTTCCGTGACACTTATGCCCTGTTTTCCGGCCGGGGCGCCTGTGCCACCGCGCTGGACGGCCATGAACTGGCCCAGAAAACCGGCGAACTTCTGTCTGATCCCGATATTTCCGGCCGCATGGGCCGTGAAGCCGCCGCCATCGTGGCCGAAAACCGCGGCGCCGCCGTGCGGACAGTGGAAAAATTGAAGCAGGTTTTAGCCGGTCAGGAGCATTTTGTATGAAGACAGTCTGTATTATTCCCGCCCGTTACGCATCAAGCCGTCTGCCGGGGAAACCGCTGCTGGAGATTGCCGGCAAACCGATGATCCGGCACGTGGTGGAACAGGTGCGGCAGGCCCGGCGCGTGGACCGAATCCTTGTCGCGACCGATGACGAGCGCATCTTGAGTGCGGTTCGCGCTTTCGGCGGCGAAGCCTGGCTGACCCGGCCCGATCATCCCACCGGGACCGATCGCCTGGCTGAAGTGGCGGAAAACTTGCCGGAGGCCGAACTGATTCTCAACGTGCAGGGAGACGAGCCTTTGATTCCGCCGCAGGCGATCGATGCCCTGACGGAGGCGTTTGTCGGCCGACCGGAATTGCAGATGGCGACGCTGATGACGCCGCTGGCGGAGGAAGAAGCAGACGATCCGGCGGCAGTCAAAGTAGTGGCTTCGCAAGATGGTCATGCCCTGTATTTTTCCCGCTCGCCGATTCCATACCGGCGAGATCCCGGCGCCGATTCGAAAATGTTTAAACATATCGGCGTATATGCTTATCGGCGCGATTTTTTGCTTTGGTTTGCCGCACTGGCGCCAACGCCGCTCGAATTGACCGAGTCGCTCGAACAATTGCGGGCCCTGGAGCATGGTTATCGCATTCGTCTGATTGAGACCCCGTTCCGTTCGATCGGAGTGGACACGCCGGAGGATCTGGAGCGGGTCCGTCAAATCTTCCGGAAACTGCAGGAGGAAACATCATGAAAAAAGCGGCGCAAATTGGCGGAGTAAAGGTAGGCGGCGGGGCGCCGCTGGTATTGATCGCCGGTCCCTGCGTGATCGAAGAGTCCCGGCGGACGCTGCAGATTGGCCGATCCATCCAGGCGATCGCCGACCGCCTGGGGTTGCCTTATATCTTCAAAGCCTCGTTTGACAAGGCCAACCGCTCGTCGTTCCAGGCGTTCCGAGGGCCTGGGCTTGACGAAGGCTT
>CAZOJA010000220.1:0-4349 GCA_964579955.1 uncultured Veillonellaceae bacterium
GTCAAGCCTTTCGCGAACACAATCACTGTGGCTAGTACAGAATATTGTTTGCAATGACCAAACGTTGAATCTGGTTGGTTCCTTCATAAATCTGCATGATCTTTGCATCCCGCATCATTTTTTCCACAGGATACTCTTTCATGTAACCGTATCCACCCATGACCTGCACTGCATCAGTGGTCACCTTCATCGCCACATCAGCAGCCAGGCACTTAGCCATGGCGGATTCCAGTTGATAATCCATACCTTGGTCTTTCATCCAGCAGGCTTTATAAACCATCAGCCGTGCCGTTTCCACTGCCATGGCCATATCCGCGATCATTGCCTGTACCAGTTGGAATGAAGCAATCGGCTTGCCAAACTGCTGACGTTCCTTGGCATACTTGCATGCCGCTTCAAATGCCGCAGAAGCTAGACCTACTGACACTGCGCCGACCAACGGCCGAGCGGCATCGAGTGTTTTCATGGCAATTTTGAAACCTTCACCTTCACGACCGATTCGCATGCTTTCATGAACACGCACATTATCAAAAATCAATTCCGTGGTGTTGGAAGGACGAATGCCCATTTTGTCCTCTTTTTTGCCAATCGAAAAACCAGGGGTATCGCGGTCGACAATAAAGGCGGTCAAACCACGAATCCCAGCAGATTTCCGTGCGTTGGCAAAAACCGTATAGACATCGGAAATACCGCCATTCGTGATGAAGCACTTGGTTCCATTGAGAACATAGTACTCGCCATCTTTTACAGCGGAAGTGGCCACGCCGCCTGCATCCGATCCGGCGTTCGGTTCTGTCAGGGCGAATGCTGCCAATTTGCCGTCATTCAATGCATCGAACATTTTTCGTTTCTGCATTTCATTGCCGGCAACGACAACAGGATAAGACGCCAGTGCGTTTGCTGCCGCAGAAGTTGCAATCCCTGCGCAGCCTTTGCCGAGTTCCTCGTAAATCAACGCGATGGACAACGCATCAAGCCCTGGACCATCATATTCTTCGGGCACAACCAGATTGAGGATCCCAGCCTCATGAAACTTTTGCATCAGGCCCGGACGCATCTCGTTCTTCTCATCCATTTCGTGAATAAATGGCGTAATCTCTTTGGCTACTAATTCCTGCGCCATTTTTTTAAGAGCAATTTGATCGGCGGAAAATTTGAAGTCCATGAAAGTCCTCCTTGATATTCTCGGCTATGGGTAAAAAACCCTTAGGTGTAAGTATACAGCAAACAACCGTGTTTGTTAAGATGGCAAACCGCCAACTGACAAGTTTTCTTTTTCACAAAGAGCTTGCTTGCCCAATCGTGGTTGCTTATTCGCTCTCAATGCCCTGCTTCAAGCTGCGTTTTTGCACGAAGTAAACCAAGCCAACACCCACTGCACCCATAATATCGGTGATTAATCCCGGCACCATCAGAAGCAGCGAACATACCAATAGAATTGCCCGTTCCCACAATTTGCAGCGTCTCAGCAAATAGTCCTCTAACGCTGCCGACAACATCACCACCCCTACGATAGCCGTGATGATAGCCTCAATCAAGGCAAACATTGAAAATTTTCCGGCCAACATGAGCATCGGCGAATATACCGCCAAAAACGGCACCAGGAATCCTGCTACACCCAGTCGCGTCGATGTCCAACCGACCTTGTACGGTGGTGCTCCTGCTATTCCGGCCGCAGTAAACGCTGCCAAGCATACAGGCGGCGTCAGGTTGGAAAGACAAGCAAAGTAAAAGACGAAGAAATGGGCAACCATTGGTTCAACTCCCAATTTGACCAACGGCGGCGCAGCTATTGTCGCCCCGACAATGTAACAGGCGGTAGTCGGCAACCCCATCCCAAGAATCAACATTGTGACCATCGTGAGCAGCAGAGTAATGATCGTGCTGTTCTGCGACATCGCAAGAATGTTATTGCCAAAGGTCAGCCCCAAGCTGGTGAGTGAACTGACACCCACGACGAATCCCACTACGGCGCAGGCCATTGCTACCCCTACCGCGCCTTTGGCTCCTGCAATCAGGGCGCGAATGATTCCAGCCATGGAGATCCCGGTCGCTTTACGCATGTGACTGACCACGATCGTACCTAAAATTGTGAAGAAGGCGGCATATAAAGGCGTCAAGCCATAGAGCAGCAAGGCGACGATAAGAAATACAGGGATTGACAGATGACCATACTCCCGCATAACTTTGCGGATGTCCGGCAATTGCTCGGCAGGTAGTCCTTGCAGTCCCAATTTTCTTGCTTCCAAGTGGATCATGGACCAACAGGCCAAATAATACAGTACGGCCGGGATGATAGCCGCAAGCATGATGTTGGAATATGATGTGCCGAGGAATTCAGCCATGACAAAGGCCGCAGCGCCCATGACCGGTGGCATGATTTGCCCGCCAGTCGATGCAACCGCTTCCACTGCACCGGCGAAATGAGGCCTGTAGCCTACGCTTTTCATCAATGGAATCGTGAAAGCGCCTGTAGTAGCGACATTCGCAACAGCACTGCCGTTGATTGTCCCAAGCAAGCCGCTGGCAAACACGGCAACCTTTGCCGGTCCGCCGGGTGAGCCGCCGGCAATCGCCATCGCCAACGAATTGAAAAATTTAGCCATGCCTGTTTCCGATAAAAAAGCACCAAACAAAATAAACAAGTAGATGTAAGTGGCTGAAACCCCTAGAGCTACGCCGTAGATTCCCTCAGTAGTCAAATACATGTGATCGATCAACCGTTCAAGGCTGTAACCGCGATGACCGAATTGTCCCGGTATGTAGTCGCCGAACATCGCATAGGCGATAAACAATAGGGCCATGATCGGCAATTCTTTGCCTGTCGCTCGACGCGCCGCTTCCAAGACCAGCAGACAAAGAACAGCTCCCATGTATATATCCATCGGTTCGGTGACTCCGCCGCGGTTAGCCAGATCATCGTAAATCAGCATCAGGTATACGCCGACATAGATCGACAACCCGACCAGGATCCAGTCGATCCAGCTGGTTTTGGCTCCCGAATCGCTTTTTCTTGACGGATATAGCAAAAAGGATAAGACAAGAACAAACGTCAAATGGATATTACGCTGCTTTATCGCCTCAAAGACGCCAAATCCCGCAGTATAAAGATGAAACAGCGACATTAGGATACAAATCGCAGCGACAAGTTTGCCGATATAACCGGAAAAATTGCGAAATCGCGATTCGGCTTCGTATTTGCGTACAACTTCATCCGCGTTTGCAGCCGCTTCGTCGTTAATGAACGCCTCGATGGCTTTCGTATCAATCTGTGGCTTATTTTCGCTTGACAAAATGGTCCCTCCATTCCTTTGTGCCTTACGCTACGCTCAGATATGAAATGTCGCAGGCAGGGCAAATCCCGCCTGCGACGCTGTTAGCACTGCAGTCTTATTTCATGATGCCTTTTTCTTTATAGAACTTTTCAGCGCCAGGATGCATCGGCACGGTCATCCCTTTGAGCGCGTCCTGCAGTTTCATGTCTTTGGCAGCCGAGTGGGCCGCAACCAGATCTTTCTGGTTATCATGCAGCGTCTTGGTCATATTGTAAACCAAGTCGTCGCTGAGGTCTTCGCGGCAAATCAGAAGATTGGCCACTGCAACGGTCTTGACGTCTTCGGTCTGACCCATGTAGGTGCCTTTCGGTATGGTAACTTCATAGTACCAAGGCATTTGTTCAATCAACTTTTTGATCATGTCCGGCTCCAGGGTCAAAATCCGGATCTTGACCGACGAGGCAGCATCCATAACGGCCGAGGTCGGCAGCCCGCCAGCAATCAGAATCCCGTCCACCCGACCGTCCTTCAAAGCTTCGGCAGCTTCCGAGTAGCCGAGGTATTCGCCTTTTACGTTCTTTTTATCCTTGTAGTCCAACCCGTAGAGTCCGAGGATTTCTTTGGAGTTGATTTCGGTAGCGCTGCCAATGGCTCCCGGTACGAATTTTTTACCTTCAAATTGTTTGATCGAAGTGATGTTGGAGTTCGCATTGACTACGATATGCATAACATTCGGGTATAGGTTGGTGATGCCACGCAGAAACTTGGTCGGCTTATCCTTAAACATTTCCTTGCCATTGAACGCATAGTAAGCAACGCCATTTTGCGCAAATGCGACTTCCGCTTCTTTTTTCTGCATCAGCAATATGTTCTGCGGAGTGCCGGCGGTTGCCTGGGCCGAGACTTTGATTCCGGGGATCTTCTGGTTGAACATCTGCGCCATCGCGTTGCCGAGAGGATAATACACTCCGCCGGTTGTCGCCGTGGCAATGTTGATGTTCTGCGTCTTCGCGGGCTGAGCCGCCGGTTTCTTGTCTGTCCCGCCTCCGCCGCCGCAGCCCGCCACGACTAACG
>CAZOJA010000221.1:0-2137 GCA_964579955.1 uncultured Veillonellaceae bacterium
GTGGCCGTCAAAGGCAGCGGCGAGAATCAGGAAGTCCAGATCGCTTTCCCCGAACAGGGAATCAAGGCGTTGTCGGTAAAATTTGCGCCGATACAAAAGGTGTAGGAGGCCCGTACCATGAGCGACGGACAGGTACAGGAACAAAAAGTCGAACAGGAAGCAGCTGCACTGCGGATGCTGTTGCATCGTTACAACTACGAATATTACGCACTTGATGCTCCGTCGGTCAGCGATGCGGAGTTCGACAGGCTATTGCGCCGCCTGAAGGAGATTGAGGCAAACCGGCCGGACCTGGTGACGCCGGATTCGCCGACCCAGCGGGTTGGCGGACAGCCGCTGGCCGCCTTTGACAAGGTGACCCATGCCGCGCCGCTGCTCAGTCTGGGCAACGCGTTTTCCGCCGAAGAACTGCGGGCGTTTGACAACCGGGTGCGGTCTGCCGCCGGCAGAGCGGTGGAATACGTGGTCGAACTGAAAATTGACGGTCTGGCGGTCAATCTGATTTATCAATCGGGCCGGCTAAGCCGGGCAGCAACGCGCGGCGACGGGGAAGTGGGCGAAGATGTCACCAGCAATGTGAAAACGATCCGTTCGATCCCTTTGCTGTTGCAGGACGATGCAAAGGCATTTCCGGCCAGTTTTGAGGTTCGCGGCGAAGTGTTCATGCCCAAACCGGCGTTTGAGCGGTTGAACCGGGAACGGGCCGAAAAAGGCGAGCCGCTGTTTGCCAATCCCCGCAATGCCGCTGCCGGATCACTCAGGCAGCTCGACCCCAAAATCACCGCCGGACGGACATTGGACTTTTTTGCCTATGCATTGGGGCAGCGACAGGCCCTGCCAGTGCAAACCCATGCCGAGGTGCTGGAAGAACTGGCCCGGGCCGGTTTCCACACCAACAGGAAGCATCGGGTTTTCCCGGATATCGAGGCGGTCATCGACTACTGCGCCAGTTGGGCGGACAAACGCAGCGAATTGGATTATGAAATTGACGGACTGGTAATCAAGGTGAATGACCTGCGGCTGCAGGAAGAACTCGGCAACACGGCCAAAGAGCCGCGCTGGGCGATCGCCTGGAAATTTCCCGCCGAACAGGCGGTTACTGTCGTAGAAGATATTTTTATCGGCGTCGGGCGGACCGGCGTGCTCACCCCGACCGCCATCCTGCGGCCGGTTTTTGTCGCCGGTTCGACCGTCAGCCGGGCGACGCTCCACAATGAAGATTTTATCCGTGAAAAAGACGTGCGGATCGGCGATACGGTGATTATTCACAAGGCCGGGGAAGTGATCCCGGAAGTGGTGTCGGTGCTGGCCGAAAAACGCACTGGCGCAGAAACCGAATTCGTCATGCCGAGCGAGTGTCCCGAGTGTGGCAAACCGGTCGTCCGCAGGGAAGGCGAGGCGGCGCACCGCTGCGTCAATCCCGCCTGTCCGGCGATGGCCCGCGAAGGATTGATCCACTTTGTTTCGCGCGATGCGATGAATATTGACGGACTGGGCCCTTCGATCATCGAGACGCTGCTGGCGGCAGGGCTGATTGCCGATGCGGCGGACCTTTATAAATTGTCGGTCGACGAATTGGCGGAGCTGGAACGGATGGGCGAAAAATCGGCCGGTAATCTGGTCAATGCCATTCAGGCCAGCAAAGAAGCAGGCCTGGCCCGGCTGCTGTTCGCGCTGGGAATCCGGTTCGTCGGCGCCAAGGTGGCAGGAACGCTGGCCAGGGCTTACGGACAGATCGATGCGGTGGCAGCTGCTGCGATGGATGAGCTGGTGCAAATCCCCGATATCGGTCCGCGGATTGCCGAAAGCGTCGTTGGCTATTTTGCCGATCCCGAGCATTTGCAGCTGATCGAAAAGCTGCGGCAGGCCGGTGTGAGGCTGGAGGAAATCAAGACCGGCGCCCCGCTGCCGCAAATTTTTGCCGGCAAGACCTTTGTGCTGACCGGTACCATGGAGACGCTGGGCCGGAGCGAAGCAACCGCAGAGATTGAAAAACGCGGCGGCAAGGCGGCTTCTTCGGTCAGCAAAAAAACCGACTTTGTCGTTGCCGGAGCGGAAGCCGGCAGCAAACTGACCAAGGCGCAGGAGCTGGGTGTGCCGGTGCTGACGGAAACAGAGTTTCTAGCCATGCTGGAAA
>CAZOJA010000221.1:2237-4345 GCA_964579955.1 uncultured Veillonellaceae bacterium
AATTGGGTGGTGGCATAATGAAACTGAACCGCAAAGATGTGGAACATGTTGCGCTGTTGTCGCGGCTGGAACTGTCGGAAAATGAGCTGGACAAGTTCACCGGGCAACTCGATGCGATTCTCGAGTACATTGATGTATTGAACCAGGTCGACACGTCAGCGGTCGAACCGATGGCGCACGTGTTGGAAATCCGCAACGTCATGCGGGCGGACGAAGTGCAGCCCTCCCTGCCGAGGGAAGCGGCGCTGCAAAACGCCCCCGACGCCGAGGACGGATTCTTTAAAGTGCCCAAAATCGTGGAATAGCGGAGGGAAAAGGGATGGACCTTTTTAGACTGAAAGCGCATGAACTGCAGCAAAAACTGTCCCGCCGCGAAGTATCGGCGGTGGAAATAACCCAGTCGGTCCTGGCGCGGGCGGATAAGGTGGATTCGACCATCCAGTCGTTTATCACGCGTACGCCGGAGGCGGCGCTGGCCCAGGCCAAAAGAGTGGATGAAAAACTGGCGCGCGGCGAGGACGTTTCGCCACTAGCCGGCATACCGGGCGCGCTAAAAGATAACATGTGCACAAAAGGGGTCAAGACGACCTGCGCTTCAAAAATTCTGGCCAACTTTGTGCCGCCTTATGATGCAACGATTACGGAAAAATTGGCGGCGGCCGATGCGGTCATCGTCGGCAAAGCCAACCTCGACGAATTTGCCATGGGGTCCTCAACCGAGAATTCAGGCTTTTGCGTCACCCGCAATCCCTGGGATACCGAGCGGGTTCCCGGCGGTTCCAGCGGCGGATCAGGGGCGGCGGTGGCGGCGGGCGAAGCGATCTGGTCGCTCGGCTCTGACACCGGCGGTTCGATTCGTCTGCCAGCGGCTTATTGCGGTGTGGTCGGCCTGAAACCGACCTATGGCCGGGTGTCCCGCTACGGCTTGGTTGCCTATGCATCATCACTCGACCAGATCGGTCCGTTTGCCCGCGACGTGCGCGACTGCGCGCTGGTGCTCGGTGCGATCAGCGGTCACGACCGGCGGGACTCGACTTCGATCAATGCACCGGTTCCCGACTATACGGCGAAACTGGAAGCAGGCGTCAAAGGCTTGAAAATTGGCTTGCCGCGTGAATATTTCGTGGCCGGGATGCAACCGGAAGTCGAGGCGGCGATCCGCCGCTCAATCGATGAACTGGTGGCTATGGGCGCGGAACTGGTCGAGGTTTCGATGCCGCACACCCAATATGCGCTGGCGACCTATTATCTGATCGCCACGGCGGAAGCCAGTTCCAATCTGGGCCGCTATGACGGAGTCGGCTTTGGCCATCGCGGCGAAGGCGGCGATATCGTATCGATGTACAAGCGCTCGCGGGCCGAAGGCTTTGGCCCGGAAGTCCAGCGCCGGATCATGCTCGGCACCTATGCCCTCAGCTCCGGCTATTACGACGCCTATTACCTCAAGGCGCTGAAAGTGCGGACATTGATCAAGCAAGATTTTGACCGGGCCTTTGGCCAGGTGGATGTATTGATTGCACCGATTGCACCGACCACCGCATTCAAGATCGGTGAAAAAGTCGAAGACCCATTGGCGATGTATCTGGTGGATGTCTGCACCATTCCCAGCAATCTGGCCGGAGTCCCGGCGTTATCGCTGCCCTGCGGTTTTGCCGACGGACTGCCGATCGGCATGCAGATCATCGGGCCGCATCTGTCGGAAGCAACCTTGCTGCAGGTCGCCTACACGTTTGAACAAGCCCATGATTATCACAAACAGCTGGCCGCGATCCGGGAGGTGGACTGAAGATGAATTTTGAGACTGTAATCGGCCTGGAAGTCCATACGGAGCTGAAAACCGCGTCCAAGATATTCTGCGGCTGCACCACCGAATTCGGCGGCGACCAGAACACGCACGTCTGCCCGGTCTGCCTCGGACTGCCCGGCGTATTGCCGGTGCTGAACGAAAAAGTACTGGAGTTTGCGATTCGTACCGGTCTGGCGCTGAATTGCAAAATTTCCCGATACAGCAAATTTGACCGCAAGAACTACTATTATCCGGACCTGCCGAAAAACTTCCAGACCTCGCAATATGACCTGCCGATCTGCGAAGGCGGTTATCTGGATAT
>CAZOJA010000222.1:0-4318 GCA_964579955.1 uncultured Veillonellaceae bacterium
AGCCGCCTTTCGCTTCGCGGATGCTGTTGGCGATTTTTTTCGCGATGTTGACGTCACTGGTGTCGAGGTTGATGTTATAGGCGATCAGGAATTGCCGGGCGCCGACGACGGTTGCGCCGGCAGTCGGATGCAACTGAGCGGGGCCATAGTCCGGTCGCCGCTCCGGCTTGCTGATTTCCGTCTTCAGTCCTTCGTACTGGCCTTTGCGGATGTCCGGCAGCGCCTTGCGTCCGGGAATTTTAGCCGCCTCTTCGTACAAATATATCGGGATGTTCAGCTTTGTGGCGATTTCCTGGGCCAATTCATCAGCCAGTTGAACGCATTCTTCCATGCTGACGTTTTTGACCGGGATGAACGGAATGACATCGGTGGCGCCGATGCGGGGATGTTCGCCATGATGTTTTTCCATGTCGATCAGTTCAGCGGCCTTTTTGCAGCAGTTGAACGCGGCTTGCTTCACGGCCTGCGGTTCGCCGACAAACGTCACCACCACCCGGTTGTGGCTGGGATCCGCTTTGACATCCAGCAGCTTGACATTGGCGACTTGGCGGACTTCGGCGGCGATCGCCTCAATGACTTCCGGGCGACGGCCTTCACTAAAATTCGGTACACATTCGACGAGTTTGGACATGGGTTTGCCTCCTCTATTTCTTTTTCGGTTGCGGCAGTTGTTGCAGTCCCTGGCGGAATGCTTCAACGGTTTCGGCGGTTTGGTCCAGCAAATAGATCCGGCCGGGATTTCCCGCCGTGTCGAGGTCGATGCCGCTCCACCAGACAGCCAGCTTGATTCGCGGATAGGCAGGCAGTTCCTGGAACATTTGCCGGATCCAGGCCGGTTTGTCACCGCCGACGGAATTGGAACCGAACTCGGTGATCATGAACGGCTTGTCAAACCATTCGCTGTAATCCACGTCGACCGGTTTGTAGATCTCGTGAAAGCTGCGCCATTTTTCACCGGGGAAATAAGTGCCGGTATTGTAACCGGTAATGCCGATGATATCGACGACATCGTCGCCGGGGTAGTACATCAGCGGGTGGTTCCATTGGAAATCCGGCAGCGATACGTCATGCGGGTTCCAGACCCACAGAACGTTGTCGACGCCGACTTCGTCGAACAGGCGGTGGATGTGTCGCCACAGCGCCTTGTAGATGTCCGTGTCCTTGCCGGCGTACATCGCCGAGTACCAGCACCAGTCGCCGTTCATTTCATTGTTCAGCCGGAACAGCACCGGGTGGCCGAACTCCTTCAGCGCCCTGGCATATTCACGAAAATAGTCGTCGTACTTTCCGTCGAGTATATTATACACGATATCCTGATTGCCCCGCACGCCGCCGGCATAAAGGGCATTGACCGCATCGGCGTGGATGGTGTGCAGCGTCAGCTCGGTATAGCGACCGTCCGCATAAGCCGTCTTGAGGCCGGGAATGGCCGCGACCTCATCGAGCGTCTGATAGCGCAGCACGACGGAAAATTTGTAGTTCAGGCGCGTTTCCAGTTCGCGGATGCCGCGCAGCCGTTCCGGCGCGTCCGAGTCGAACAGGCCGAACCGTAACGGGCTGTCCGGGCCGAAATAGTTGTCGCGGAACTCGCGGGTTTCCTTATTGAGTTTGGTAAGAGCCGGTTGTATCCGCCGAAATACGCCGGGTGAACCGCGGCGCTCGATCAAGCGGAAGCTGCGCAGGATATCCAGGTCGTTATCGATCGGCTGGGCCGATTTAATCAGGATTGTATAGGCTTCGTGCGGATAACGCAGCAGTTCCAGGCTGGCATAGTGATTACGGTCCTCTTTCAAGCTGGCGAGCGGGTTGCGGTTCCATTTGATCCGGTTTACGGTGAAGCCGTTCCAGCCAAAGGTCTCCTGCAACTGGATCGTATGACGCCGGCTGTCCGGCAGGAAACGGTTCGCATACACCATATAGGCGGTGGGATGGGAGATGGAGCCGCGGAAATCGTCGTAGTACAGTTCGATCTGGGTCAGTCGGTCGGCAAAAACACTGCGCACCGCCGATAGCGAGAAGTCCGGCGTCAGACCGGCAGGAACACAGACCGAATAACCGCGTGGATGATCGCTGAAACGCTGATACCCGGCCAAGGCATCGCAGGCAGTGAACTGCTTGACGTCGTTCAGCGGTTCGCCGGAATCGGCCTGGGCCGGTCGGTTGTTGATGTAATAAGGGGCCGCTGCAGTCGCTGCTGCGAAGGCAGGGACGGCTAGCGCAACCAGGATGACCAGGCTGATGACAATTCGTCGCATAAGAAACCTCCGATTGCATTTTACGTGTCAGTTTTCCTGTTTCGACGCCGGTTCTTTTTCTTCATAAGCCATGCAGGGTTTTCCCGAGGCCTGGAACACCATCAGGTAGGGCATCGTTTTTCCTTTGAACCCCATGGCCTTGCAACCATAGGGGAAAGAACGGTCCCAGGTAACATAGAAGAATTTGCATTTTTGGCAGGAAATCCGTGGCGGTTGCTGGCTCATGACGACGCTCCCCCGTGTGTGATTCCGTCGAGATTAAAATCGGGAATGAATTTTCTGCTGGCAGTCCCGGACTCTTGAATGAAGCCGTTTTCCATTCCTAACGACAGGGCAACGTCGATCAGTTCGTCATACTCTTCAGCCGTGAGCCGGCGTTCCAACTCTAGCGGCATCGCAGCATCCACCGGCGGCGTGTACTGATTCATCAGGCTGAACCAGCTGTCTTTGCCAAAATTGTCGTGAATCGCCGCGAGGATCCGACGCGAATCTTCTGCCTGGCCGGGCAGGGCCAGGTGGCGGATCAGCACGCCGCGGCGCAGCAATCCGTCAGGGCTGAACTCGCATTCACCGACCTGTTCAAGCATCTCGCGGATGACTATGGTCGCATGCGAAAAATAGTCCGGTGCACCGGACAGGCTGACTGCCAGCGCATCGGAATAATATTTGTAATCCGGCAGGTAAATGTCGACCCAGCCGTGCAACGACTGAATCGTTGCCGGTGATTCGTAGGCGGAACTGTTATAGACAACCGGCAGAGTTAATCCGGCTTTCCGGGCCAGTTCCAACGCGGCGATGATTTGGGGCACATAAGGGGTGGGCGTGACCAAGTTCAGATTATGAGCTCCCTGCCTTTGTTGGGCCAGAAAAATCTCGGCCAGTCGGGCAAAGGCAACGCTTTCGCCAAAATCCTGCCGGCTGATTCGCTGGTTTTGGCAAAAGCAACATTGCAGATTGCAGCCGGAGAAAAAAACGGTGCCGGAGCCCCGCGAACCGGAAATACAGGGTTCTTCCCAATGGTGGAGCGAAGCCAGTGCAACTTTGGGCAAGGCGCCGGCACGGCAGAGTCCGGTCTCGCCGGCAAGCCGGTTGACGCCGCATTGATGCGGGCACAGCCGGCAGGAGGAGAGCAACGATTCAACGATGGCCAAAACGTCGGGACTGTTTCTGTTTTCCATACTGTTAATATTGTACGGAAAAAGCGTTATTTCCTGCCTGGTGTAGGGAATATGCCAGCAGGTCTTTGGGCAGTCGAGCAAGAATTATCATTCATTATGAAAAAGACGAATGCGGCACGCTTGCTAGACAAACTGAAAATTGCATACGAAATCAGGGAATATCCGGTGGATGAAAGCGATTTGAGCGCCGCCAGCGTGGCACTCAAGGTCGGTCTGTCGCCGCGGCAGGTGTTCAAGACCTTGGTGGCCAGGGGCGACAAAACCGGCGTGATCATGGGAATCGTTTCCGGCGAGGCCGAAATCGACCTGAAGGCGCTGGCGGCAGCCAGTGGCAATAAGAAGGTCGAAATGGTACACTTAAATGAAGTGCTGCCGTTGACCGGTTATATCCGGGGCGGCGTGTCACCGCTCGGAGCCAAAAAAAACTATCCGGTTTATCTGGACCGGGCCGCGCTGAATCAGCCGATCATTTCGATCAGCGCCGGTCTGCGGGGGTTGCAGATTTTCCTGCGACCAGCCGATCTGGTCACCGCGGCAAACGCGACAGTTTGTGATATTGGCAGAGTGTTTGAGGGTATCGGGGAAGGAAACGAATGAAACGATTCTGGGGGAATTTCGGGGCCGGTCTGCTGCTTTGCGGATTGCTGGCCGTGCTTGCTTTGCCGCTGAAGGTTGCGGAGGCGGCTACGGTGCGGGAAGGCGATCAGGGCGACCGGGTGCTGGCGGTCCAATTGCGACTGATCGACCTTGGCTACAACGTGCCGAAGGCAACAGGGGAGTATGATGCTCGGACCGCCCGGGCGGTAATGACGTATCAGAAACAGGCGCGACTGAACCAGACCGGCGTGGTCGATGAAATCACCTGGCATTTTCTGATGGATTACG
>CAZOJA010000223.1:0-4310 GCA_964579955.1 uncultured Veillonellaceae bacterium
ATGTCTCGACCCCCTCCAAGGGGTGAAAGGGCGGACAGTAGGTCCCTACATCGTAGGGCCGGTTGATATGGGGATTGTAGTAGGGGTTGCCGCAAGTCACGTTAATCAATGCCACCCCGGCATCACTCAGTCTTGCAGCTAGTTCAGCCGGTTCACGGAAGTCCGGTTGGTGGAAATCGGTTTTGTCGACACCCCAGCCGTAGGGATACGGTACGGAATCATAGGCATTCATCCGCACCGCCAACACCAGCGCATCGCCGAGCCGCTGCCGAATTTTCGCCACGATATTGCAAACAAACCGGGTCCGGTTTTCAAACGACCCTCCATAACGCCCCGGACGGTTGAACGCTGCCAACAATTCAGCGCCAAGATAACCGTGACAGATTTTGATGTCCACGGCATCAAAACCGATTTCGGCGGCAAGCACCGCAGCCTGCACATAGGCTTCTTCCAGCGCTTCGATTTCATCGTCGGTGATGATGCGCAGTTTTTCCTGCGGCAGGGTATCGAGCCAGGGATTGTAGCCGGCGATAACCGGCTGCGGCGTGCCGTCCGGCTTGGCGTATCGTCCGGAATGGGTCAGCTGCAGCACGGTAAACGGTCGATATGGCTGGTTCTGTGCGTCTTTGGCCGCGGCCAGCGTCCGTTGCAAAAGGTCGGAAAATGCCGCTGCATTGTCCCTGTTTAGCCAGAGCTGCCGCGGGTTGGCCCGCCCTTCAGCTACGACCGCGGTCGCTTCGAACCATAGAATCCCTGTTCCGCCCTGGGCAAACCGCAAATACCGTCGTTCAGTCAATTCGCCCGGTTTTCCGTCCGATTCACCGTCGCACCCTTCCATTGGCAATGTCGCCAGTCGGTTCACAATCTGATGCCGGCCAATGGTCAGAGGAGTTTTCAATGAATCAAGCTCGTCGGCAAATGGGATGTCCAGCCCGTATCGCCGGATATCGTCCCGCAGGCTTTGCGCCTCAGTGTATTGAAATTTTGCATGTCCGTGCATTCTGTTGCCTCCCTGTGTCATCGCACTGATTTTCTTATCACCAGTTCTGCCGGCAGTACGTCGATTTTTGCTTTCGCCTTTGCAGTCCTACCTTTTTCGATCAGTTGGATCAAGCGTTGACAGGCGCGGACGCCCATTTCATAAAAAGGTTGGGCCACCGTCGTAAGTGGCGGGTCAGTCATCGAAGAAAAGTCCAGATTATCAAAGCCCATCACCGAAATATCTTCCGGCACCTGCAATCCGGCGTCATGGATCGCCCGGATCACTCCCATTGCCTTGGGATCGCTGGTTGCCAACACTCCGTCCGGTCGGTGCCCGTGTTGCAAAAGATCCTTCATCACCAGAAAGCCATCTTCCCAGCCACTGGCCCCATGGACCACCATCCGCTCCGGTTCATCCAACCCAGCTTCCTGCAAAGCCCTCAGATAGCCGTTGTATCGGTCGCTATAGAGCGGCAGGTCGAGCCCGCCATTGATCAAGGCAATGCGCCGGAGACCCCGTGAAATCATATAACGGGTCGCCTGATAAGCGCCGTCCTCGTTGTGCAGCACCACCGTATCGACCTTTTTTCCCAACTGGCGGATCAAAAACACCACCGGTACGCCCTCACCCGGCAAATCCAAAAGATATTCATGCCCAGGACGCGCCGTGGAGAATATAAATCCGTCGATCAAGCGCCGACGAAGATTCTCGATATACAGTCGCTCTTTCTCCACATCTTCATCGGTATTGCATAAAACCAGCGTATAGCCATGCTTACCGGCAGTATCTTCAATGCCCCGGATCGCAGCCGGAAAAACGAGATTGCGGATATTGGGAATCACCAGGCCGATCGTGTGCAGGCGCCCGCCCTTCAAGCCCTGCGCGCAAGCATTAGGCTGGTAGTTCAGCTTTTCCACTGCCGCCAGCACACGGGTTTTCGCATTTTCACTGACCGGGATATTTCCCGTCAACACCCGCGACACGGTACTTGCTGATACACCGGCTTCCGCCGCCACTTCCTTGATATTGACCAAACCAAATCCTCCCGCCTGCAATCGTTTCTGCAATCGTTTGCAGAAATAATAATTCGACGATTCAAAAACATTTCCTGCAAAGAAAATAAAAAAATCGCCGAGCCGGCGACTTTTTTTATTGCGCTTATGTTAGTTGTTTTTCCGTGGTCAACAATGCGTCTCGCATTTGTTTAGCCTGTGTGAAGAATTCGTGCACAGCCTGTCGGTCGCCTGTACGAATCCTTTTTGCCACATCGGCCAGCAGCGCGATGGTCGCATCGAGTTCCGCCGCAATGTTTTCTCCGTTAGTCATGCAAATATCGGCCCACATGTCGGCATCCGACGAAGCGATGCGGGTCGTGTCGCGGAATCCGCCGCCGATGAACCGGGCGGTCAGTACCGGATCGTTCTGTTTGCGAAGCAGCTGCACCAGGCCGGCAGCCACCACATGCGGCACATGACTGATCACGGCCGTCACCCGGTCATGAGTCTGCTCATCCAATTCCGCCGTCTTGGCCCCGGTCAGCTGGATCAATTGCCGCAATCGTTGCATCAGCTCGGGCGGCGTATCCGGCAGCGGCGTGAAAATGAACCATTTATCGCGAAACAGGTCGGCCTGGGCTGCTTCCATGCCGCTGCGTTCACGTCCGGCCATCGGATGGCCGCCGATGTAGTGGATGCGTGGCGGTAGCAGACTGAATATTTTCTGCACGAACCAGCCTTTGGTGCTCCCCACGTCGGTCAGCACCGCGCCCGGTTTCATCGCAGGCAAAACAGTTTCTGCCATTGGCAGCATCTGCAGCACCGGTGTGCAGAGAAAAACGAAATCCGCATCCAGCACAGCCGATTGCGGCGTATCCGCCAATTTGTCGACCGCACCCATTTGCAGCGCCAAGGCACCGGTCGCCGCCCGCCGGGCAAAGCCAACCACTTCCACCTGTTCCGGTCCGGCCTGGCGCAGCGCAAGCCCCAGCGAGCCGCCGATCAGCCCCAGACCGAGAATCGCCACCCGTGTTCGGCTCATGTCTGATTCCGCCCCATCACTTTGGCGATCCCGTCGACCTCTGCCATCAGGCTCGTGAAGTTTTCCGGCGTCAGGGACTGCATACCATCCGACATCGCTTCGTCAGGTTTCGGATGCACTTCGATCATTAAGCCGTCAGCTCCGGCAGCCACCGCCGCCCGGGCCATCGGTCGCACCAGCTTCCAGTGACCGGTTCCGTGGCTGGGATCGACGATGATCGGCAGATGGCAGGCATTTTTCAGCACCGCCACCGCGCTCAGGTCCAACGTGTTGCGGGTCGCCGTTTCAAATGTCCGGATGCCGCGTTCGCACAACATCACTTTGTAATTCCCCTCATTCATCACATACTCGGCCGCGTTCAGCCATTCTTCGATCGTAGCGGCGATGCCACGCTTCAAAAGCACCGGTTTGCCGGCCCGCCCCACCGTTTTCAGCAACTGGAAGTTCTGCATGTTACGGGCGCCGATTTGCAATACATCGGCATACTCGGCGACCACCGCCACCGACTGCGGATCAACCACTTCGGTCACGATCTTCAGCCCGGTCACCTCGCGCGCCTCGGCGAGAAATTTCAGCCCCTGTTCCTCCAATCCCTGGAACGAGTACGGGGAAGTGCGCGGCTTGTATGCGCCGCCCCGCAGAAATGTCGCGCCGGCCTGTTTCACGATGGCAGCCGACTCGAGCAGTTGCTCGCGGCTTTCCACTGCACACGGCCCGGCCATCACGACCAGTTTGTTGCCACCGATCTGCACTCCGTCAACATCAATCACCGAGTTTTCCGGTTTGAATTGCCGGCTGGCCAGTTTGTAGCCCGAAGTGATCGCCACGACTTTTTCCACGCCGCTCATCGCTTCCAGCGGCACATCCTGCAGTAGCTTCTTGTCGCCAACCACACCGATGATGGTGACAAATCTGCCCTCCGACAGATGAACCTTCAATCCCCGCTCGGTCACTTTACCGACAACCCGGTCGATATCCGCCGGGGCCGCTCCTGCCGTCATTACGATAATCATTGTAACATTTCCCCTTCCATTCTACATTACTACCTTACTACACTTTTTCCGGCATCGCCTGGTGAGAAAAGAATAGAAAAAACCCGCCCCTGAATCAGGGACGGGATATCTATCACCGTGGTACCACCCTGCTTGCCATGCAAGCCACTCTCTTCAGGTACAGGAAAACCGATACCCTAGCCCATGATAACGGAGGCGCTCCGGCACGGCCTACTCGACGAACTTTCGGCCTGCTGCTCCCAGGTGTATTTCGGCTGGTCCATTCACCGGGTCGCACC
>CAZOJA010000224.1:0-4228 GCA_964579955.1 uncultured Veillonellaceae bacterium
TGGATTGGTTGGTCATATTTTTTCATGACTACTCCCCCCCCTTTTTTTTGCATTTATACTGATATTGTAATCGAAATGAGTATTAATGTAAAAAATGACGGCGAATGGTTAGTGCAAAATACCTGGGATTAATGGGGCGGAGTTGGTGTTGTAATTTCCCTGATTTTCCGGTGTTTTCCACGATTTTTTCCTCTTCAAACAGGTCGAAAATTTCTGCGTATAATAGTTGTGGGAAGATATTTTGAGATATCCGGAGCAATATGCCGATATGCTGAGAAAAAACACGGCTGACGCGGATGAATTGTCGGATATCTCGAACAGAATAAAAAACTCCCGAAATATCACGAATGATTGAGGATAAATCCATTGGAATCAGCAGACAAACTTAACGAGATCATTGCCATGGCGGCATTGGGATTCAAACTGTGTCCCTTGCACAACCCGGTTGGTGACGGGTGCTCATGTGGCGATTCCCAATGCGCAGGCATAGGAAAACATCCCCGAGTAAATTGGAAAAATAGTGCAACCTCGCAGATATCGCAGATACGGCTCTGGCATGAAACTTGGCCGGATGCAAACTGGGGAGCGGCAACAGGCGGCGAATCGGGAATCGTTGTCCTGGACGTCGATGGCGCAGACGGACAGAGAAGCCTTGCGGAATGGACGCGCCTACATGGCGAATTGCCTGAAACGCTGACAAGCATGACGGGAAAGGGATTCCACCATATCTTCAAGATGCCCGAAGAGCCGATGCCCAACCGAACAAGGGTGGAACCCGGCCTTGACGTCAGAGCCGACGGCGGATACATCGTCGTGCCCCCCAGCCTTCACGCCAATGGCAACAGATACCGCTGGCAAGACGCGGCGGCAAAAATAGCAGACCTGCCGGAGTGGCTGGAACTGGCGATGCGCTCAAGAAGCAGGTCGCCGCAGGCGGTGAGGAGCAGAGCGGAATCGGCGCCGAAGGAACAGGAGGCACCAACCCAGACGGGCATCATCACCGGAGAGCGTAACAGCAGGCTGCACGCCGAAGCAGGAAGGCTCAGGAGCATGGGGTATTCGACAGACCTGATCTTGCCGCTGATTCTTGAAATGAACCAGAAGCGATGCATCCCGCCGCTAGAACCGGAAGAAGTGGCACTGCTTGTGGAAAGCGCGGGACGCTACGATCCGGACCAGTACAGGGGAATCCATTACACGGATGCCGGCAATGCCGAGCTCATGGCCCGAAAGTATCAGGGAGACGTGATCTACTGCCAGGACATCAGGTCGTTTCTCGTATATGACGGGACGAGGTACGTGAAGGATACCGAAAACAGGGTGGAATGGCTGATGAAGGAAACGCTGAAGACCTGGATGACCGCAGCCAACGAAGACCGCGACGAAGACAGGAGGAAGCGGACGATACACCACATCCTGAAGTCGGAAAACCAGGGCCGGGTCAAGGCGGCGGTGGACAGCTTGAAAAGCGAGCCCGGCATGAGCGTGGGAATCGATCAGTTCGACCGGGACATCTGGAAGTTCAACGCGGCCAACGGGACGATTGACCTGAAGAGCGGCAAACTGCTTCCCCACGACAAGAAGGACCTGCTGATGAAAAGTTCGAAAGTGGCGTATGATCCGAACGCAGGCTGCCCGAACTGGGTGAGGTTTGTCGATGGCATTACAAACGGCGACGCTGAACTGCAGTCGTTCCTGCAGGAAGCGATGGGTTACTCCCTCAGCGGGGATACCTCCGAGCAGTGTCTTTTCATTCTGCACGGGTCCGGTGCGAACGGCAAGTCCACGTTTATCGAGATCGCCAGGGAAGTCCTGGGCGATTACGGGATGCAGATACCGGTGGAGACCTTGCTGGTGAGAAAGCATGAAGGCGTGGGCAACGATATCGCCGCATTGCGGGGAGCACGGTTTGCAGCGGCGTCGGAGGCGGAGAAGGGGCAGGCCCTTGCCGAATCGAAGATCAAGCAGCTTGTCGCCGGCAATGACAAGGTGGCAGCACGGTTTCTTTACGGGGAGTTCTTTGAATACGCGCCGCAGTTCAAGATTTTTCTCGCAACGAACTGGATGCCGAAAATCAGCGGGACCGACCAGGGGATCTGGCGAAGAATCCGGCTCATCCCGTTCGAAGTGGCGTTCCTTGACCCCAAGATTCATCCCGACGTTCCTGAGAATCGGCGTCAGGACAGGAACCTGTCCCAGAAACTCAGGCTGGAGCTGCCGGGGATTTTGAACTGGATGGTTGAAGGGTGTCTGCGCTGGCAGCGACAGGGTTTGTCACGGCCAAGGGTTGTCCAGGCGGCGACGGAGAGTTATCGCGAAGATAACGACCCTGTCGGCCAGTTCATTGCCGAGTGCTGCGACAAAAAGGGAGTGACCCCGTTTTCTTCGATCTATGACAGCTATTGCGAATGGGCTCTGGCGTCAAGGGACCGGCCCATCGGCAAGAAGGAGTTTTCCCAGCGCCTCGTTGCCAAGGGGTTCAGCCGTGAACGCAGGGGTAGAGCCGGAGAAACGGTCATAACCGGGCTGTCATTGATCCGATTGCCTGAACTGGGAATGGTTGCCGGTCTCGATCCAAGACGCTGGCCAGAATTGTAGGGATAAAAGAAAGACGGGCCGAGAGAAACAACTGCATCGTGCTGAAGGGTGTTCCGTAATTTTTCAAGAAACATCCATCCTGAGAAATATACGGAAAACCTTTCGGCATGGTGCAGCAGAAAAAATATATGAATCAGGAAGGTATTTACAGATGAAACTGAAGCAAACCAGCAGCGCGGACGAGGCAAAAGGATTCCGTTCATGGGACAGTCTGCCGCTGCTGCTGACCGCCGCTGATACAGCCGGCATCTTGGGGATCAGCAGGGAAAGCGTGTACGACCTGTTCGTCGCCAATGAAATTCCCCATGTCTACATTGGAAAGCGCCGAAGAGTGCCGAAGGAGTCGCTTCGCCGATGGGTGGAGCGCTGAATGAACCCCAAATTACCCCGATTGACGCGGGATGTTGAGTCTTCCCACCTTTCCCCGCAGCAAATGCAAGCGATAGCGATGTTGCTGTCAGGAAAAAGCCTTACCTCCGTCGCAGAGGAACTTCGTTGTTCACGCAAAACCCTGGCAAAATGGAAGTCGGCGAATCCCCACTTCATCGCCGCGTTCAACGAGAGAAAGAACGAGATCTTCGAATCGGCCAATCACCGCTTGCAGAGCCTGGTCGCCAAAGCGCTTGACGTTCTGGAGGAAAATCTCGACAAAGGAAACTGCTCCGCTGCGATTAACGTGCTGAAAATCGTCGATTTGAAGCCGAAGGAACTGGAAACCGACAGGGAAAAGCTGGTCAGGCAGCAGGCCGAGAACATCGCACTGTCTCAGATGTACGATGTAGTTCCTTTTTCCGGCAAACCGGCGACGGCGTTTCATTCGATCGGAGAGAACACGAAAAAAATGGCAGGTGAAGTCTGCGGCATACTGCGCTCCTATTACGGCGTCGAAACGGAAACGCTTGAGGAATTGCAGGACATGAAGGAACAGGCGGCTGAACTGGAACCGGAAAAATTAAATGGTACACATGGAGGAAGAATAAAATGACGCATAAATCATTAACGACCCGCTGCGCTGGCGGAACTTACAACAAGGCTAAGTCAGACTTGCTCAGGCAACAAGTTTTGACGGAGGATTATCCATCCTACCAAGAGCAGGAAAACTGGAAAACAAGGTATCGTGATGTTCTTCTGGAATGGGGAAGCGGAGCGGCTACGGCAGAGCAAATGCTGGAAGCTGCCGAATGCCGGCTGAAGGCGTGGTATTTCCGCAGCGCAAAGCGGATTCCTTATCTGCACCCGTCGTATCCGATATTCGTATCCATGCTGATGGCGGAAGATTCGATCCGCATGCTTTTCCCTGAAGAAATCTGCAGCCTGCTTGTGAAAAGATATGGAAGGCGCAAAGGCGAAATAGACGGCAGTTACTGGAGTCCGCCATCGCCGGCACCAGAGCGATGAAGACTATTAAGGCATTCTATTGGTCGGACCTTATATGAAATCGCTTTTCGGAAGCATAAGCGCATAAAGCAAGAAAACCCTGTCGGTCAATGCCGCAGGGTTTCTATTTTTTGTTGGCTCTGATGGACGCTGGAAAAGTAATGCCTGTCAGAAATCCTTGCCTGAAGTGTTTCCTGGTCCCGGCTTTTCCTCAGGGTGGACCAATAGGTAAGTGGCTCGTTCCCAGTAGCAG
>CAZOJA010000225.1:0-4220 GCA_964579955.1 uncultured Veillonellaceae bacterium
CAGCGGCGAATTCACCGTCAGCGTGCCTCTGACCGACATGACGAAAGCGCTGGCAATCTGCGGCAGTCAGTCGGGGCGTGATATCGACAAGTTTGCCGCCGCCGGGCTGCAAAAACTGCCGGGAATCAAACTGGCCACGCCTGTGATTGCGGGCGCCGGCCTCCACTATGAATGCAAGGTCGTATTCAGTCAGCCGATGGACCCGACGCGGCTCGATGCCGCGCTTGGCGGCGCCTGTTACCCCTGCGGCGACCATCACACGATTTATTATGGACTGATTGAAGCCTGCTGGCTGGAATAACCTCCGCTGTGCGGCAATCCGGAAAGGAAGGGACCCCTGTTGCCTACGGAAAAACTTTACTATCAGGATGCTTATCTACGCGAATTCACCGCGCAAGTCATCAGCAAAACCGCACTGGCCGACGGCAAATTCGCCGTGGTGCTGGACCGCACCGCCTTTTACCCGGAAGGTGGCGGTCAGCCCTGCGACCTGGGTACTCTGAACCAGGCGCCGGTCATTGATGTGCGGACAGTAAACGAGGAAATCGTTCACACGACGGCAGGCGACCCCGGCGAAGGCCAATTGACCGGACGGATCGACTGGCAGCGCCGCTTCGACCACATGCAGCAACATAGCGGCGAGCATATCCTGTCGGGAATCCTGCTGGCCCATTACCAGGCGGAAAATGTCGGCTTCCACCTCAGCCCGGCCAGTTGCCAGATCGATGTGACACTGCCTTCCCTGACCGCCGAACAGGCCAGTGCCATTGAGGACGCTGCCAATGCCGCGATATTTTTCAACCTGCCGGTCGAAGGCAGATTTGTCGAACAGGACGAACTGGCCGCGTATCGGCTGCGCAAAGAACCGGGCAAGGAATTTGAACAGATCCGGCTGGTTTCGGTCGAGAACTGCGACTGCTGCCCCTGCGGCGGCACCCATGTAGCGCGCACCGGCGAGGTCGGCCTGCTGAAAATCCGCAGTTGGGAAAAACGCAAACAGAATATCCGGCTCGATTTCGTCTGCGGCGGCCGGGCGCTCGCCGATTACCGACTGAAGCACGACCTGGCCCGTGCTCTGTCCAGCAGATTTTCCACACCGGTGGAAGGAACGCTGGCCGCGGTGGAGCGTACTCTGGAAAAACTGGACGCCAGTCAATCGTTGCTTGCCGTCAGCCGCAAAGCCTACCACGAGGAACTGACCGCCCGCCTGCTGGCGGAAGCCGCAGGCCAAACCGCCGCCGGACTTCCCGTTGTCAGCCGCTCCTTCATCAATTACAGCGCCGCCGATTTGCAGGATTTCGCCGCCCGGATCACCGCCGCCGGCGGCATTTGCCTCGTCGCCGCCAGCGACAGTGAAAGCGGTCGCACCTCGCTGCTGTTTGCGTCGGCCGCAGCGCCTCCGCTGCCGATGAACGAACTGCTCAAACAAACGCTGGCGCCTTTCGGCGGCAAAGGTGGCGGCAATACGCTTTCCGCCCAAGGCGGTTTACAGGGCGGCGATGCGGAAACCATCCTGTCGGCTGCGCGGGTGTTACTGGAGTTAAACAAGCAGGGATAACCTGGAGGGTAGGATGAGCAGCAGAAATAGCCCTGGACAAAGCGACAACGTCTTGACGGCCGCGCAACATTTATTGCGGACATTGATCGACGCGCTGCCGGAAAGGATTTTTGTCAAGGACAGGCAAAGCCGGTTCCTGCTTAACAATGCTGCCCATCTAAAGGCGTTGGGAGCGTCGTCGCAGGAGGAAGTCACCGGCAAGACCGATTTTGATTTCAAACCGGCCGAATTCGCCGCCCGCTACCATGCCGACGACCGGCGGGTGATGGACGGCGGCCAGCCGTTGCTGCATTTTGAAGAGCCGATGCGACTGCCTTCCGGTGATACCGGTACGCTGCTCGTCAGCAAATATCCCCTGTACGGACCGGACGGCGAACTGCTCGGTATGTTCGGCATCAGTCAGGATATCAGCGAACAGAAGTTGGCCGAACAGCAATTGCTCGATAGTCAGGCCCGCATCCAGGCGATCACCGAGTCGACCCAGGACGCCGTGTTAATGATGGATCCCCAGGGGCGGATTTCCTTCTGGAACCAAGCCGCCGCGCGAATTTTCGGCTATAGCGCCACGGAAGCGGTCGGTAAAAATCTGCACCGGTTGCTTGCCCCGACACGCTATCATGCTGCCTACGCGGAAGCCTTCCAACGGTTTCGCCATACCGGCGCCGGCAATGCGGTCGGCACCACGCTGGAACTCACCGCCTGTCACAAATCCGGCCGTGAGCTCGCCGTCGAACTTTCACTGTCGGCTATACAGTCTGCAGATGGCTGGCATGCCGCCGGCATCCTGCGCGACATCAGCCAGCGCAAACAAATGGAACAGGAGTTACGCCAGCATGCCTGCAAGCTCGAAGAAACCGTTGAATTGCGCACCCAGGATCTGTATGCGGCCAATCAGGAGCTGACGGCGCTGAACCAGGCCCTGGAAGAGGAAGTCAGCATCCGGCAACAAAAGGAAACCGATCTGCTGTTGCGGGAAAACCAGTACCGGGCCACGACCCGGCTCCTCACACATGCCGCCGGCAACACCGACGACCTGCTGAAATCGGTGCTGCAGGATGCGGTGCGGCTGGTGGGTGCGCCAGAAGGCTATATCGGTTATTTTGAAGAACACGGCGCCAAATTCGTGGTTCACCATGAAATCGGCGCCATTGGCGATTTTTACCGGATGCATCTGACTCCTGCCGTAAAACGTCAACAGGGCTTTCTGTCCCAGGTCTATCATAGCGGCGAAGCCAGTTGGGTCGTCGATTATCGGGCCCATCCGCTGCGCATCCCCGACCGCCGCTTCGACCGGGTCGCCTCTTTGATCATCGTGCCGCTGAAACTGGGAAATTTGGTGCGCGGCGCGATTGCCGTCGTCTGGACCGACACCGTTCATCCTGTCAACGAGGACGATGTCGCCGTGGTCAGTCAGTTCGCCTCACTCGCCTCGATTGCACTGGAACGGGCCGACGTACAGGAGAAAATCAACTTTCAGAACACCTTGTTGCAAAAGTTGGCCGAAACCACCGCCTCGCTGGTCACCGAACTGGATCTCGACAAAGTGCTGCACAACATTCTGGAACAGGCCAAGTCATTCATGGGCATCCCGCACGGGTTCATCGTGCTGTTCACGCCTGACGGACGCCATGTTGAAGTCAAGTGCGGCCTGGGCCGCTATCATTGCCAAACCGGCATGGTCCGGTTGTTCGATGGTCAGGGCATCTTTGGCGAAGTCCAGCGCACCGGCAAATCGGTGGTCATCCTCGATTATGCGCACTGGCCGCAGCGGATGGTCAACGACTTCAACCGCGAAATGACTGCCGAGATGCAGGCGCCGCTCAGCATCGACGGCAAGACGGTCGGCAGCATCGGCTTGGCCCTGTTTGGCGAACCGATCGCCATGGAGCCGGAAAAACTGGCCGTGTTCGAGCAATTTGCCACGGTCGCTTCGATTGCGCTAAAAAACGCCCTGGCCCACCAACGCACCTGGCACCAGGCATTCCACGACCCGCTGACCGGGCTGCCCAACCGCACCTATCTAAACCACAGGCTGGAAGAGGAAATGAAAAAAGCCCGCTGCGGTGAAGCCAGCGGAGCCGTGATGTTCATCGACCTCGACGATCTGAAGACAGTGAATGACAGTTTCGGTCATTCCAGCGGCGACGACCTGATCAAGGCCGCCGCCACCCAGATTTGCCTGGCGGCAGGACCGGAAGCGTTTGTGGCTCGGGTCGGCGGTGATGAGTTCATCGCCATCCTGCCGGGAGAAAAAGATCTGCGCCAGATCGCCGGCCTTGCCAACCGGTTGGTTAACACCGCCCAACGCGAGTATTCGGTAGGTGGCCACAACATCCATATGTCGGTCAGCCTGGGCGTGACCCTGTACCCCGGCGACGGCGACCAGGCCGAGGCAATCCTCAAGAACGCCGACAACGCCATGTACGCCGCCAAAGCCGCCGGGCGCAACTGCTGGCGGTTCTACGAATCGGCGATGCTGAAGGACGCCTATGAAAAGCTGCTGCTAACCAACAGTTTGCGGCACGCGCTGGAACGCGACGAATTTTCGCTGCAGTACCAACCGCAGCTTTCGCTGGACAACGGTGAAATCCGGGGGTTCGAAGCCTTGCTGCGCTGGAATAGCGGCGAGCACGGGCCGGTTCCACCGGACCGTTTCATTCCG
>CAZOJA010000226.1:0-4213 GCA_964579955.1 uncultured Veillonellaceae bacterium
GAATTGAAATCCAAAATATGCAAAATAGCCCGATTGATTCCGATCATGGTTTCCATTAAAATTGCCTCCATTACTTCTAGACACTACTACAGAATACCAATGAAAATGATTGTTTGGTGCTCCGGCAACAGGAAATCGACTGTGTTTGCTGAATATCAATAATATGGCTATACATGCAGGGAGGTTTCTTCGATGTCAGCAATCTGGACCCTCGACCTGTTCCGCCCCGAAGACGCGACGGGAGTCGTCGCATTATACCGCGACATTTATGGTGAAAACTACCACGTACCTTCCGTCTATGACCCGGATGAACTGATCGCCGAACAGGAGCAGGGAAAAGTATACCGGGCAGTAGCCCGCGCCGCCTGTGGCAAAGTGGTGGGACACACCGCCTATGCTCGTTCATCGCCGCCAAATCGCGGCTTGTATGAGGCATGCCAACTGCTGGTCCACCATGACTGGCGAGGCAGCTCACTGGCCAGTGAACTTACCCTTTTTGCAATCGAACAGATTCCCCTGCATCATAAAATCCAATATACCTGGGGCGAGGCCGTCACCAACCATCTGTTTTCTCAACGCACCTACACCGGCAGCGGTCATGCCGAAACCGGCATCGAGCTCGATCTGTTGCCTGGCGAATCCATGGCGCAAGCCATGCGAAGCAAAGCTCTCGGTCGGATTGCCGTCGTGACCATTTTCCGCAATTATGGACCGCCCCGGCCGCAAACAATCTACCTCCCCACAGACTATGCCTGCCAGATACCGTTCCTATATTCCGGTTTCGAACACGGTCACCGATTTGCCGACAGCATCGCGCCGCTACCACTCGACAGACCAGTTTGCGCCAAGATGGAACTCTTCGCTTCGGTATCCGTAGCACGGATGACTTTTCTTCAGCTCGGCAGCGATTTTGCAGCCTGTATGGCGGATTACGAAGAGCAGGCCGCAGCAGCGGACATACAAATCCAACAGACATTCCTGCCGCTGACCGATCCGGCCATTGGCGCAGCAGTGACGCACCTGCGCAGTCGCGGTTACTTTTTAGGCGCGGTCCTTCCCTGTTGGTTCGGTGACGACGGCTTGCTGATGCAAAAACTGAGCAGGGAACCGAACATTGCCGGAACCAAATTGTATACTGACCGGGCTCGTGAAATTTTGTCGTTGGTACTGTCTGACCGCAACAGTATTGCTAAATAACCTTCTGTTTGACCAGTTCAGCCAGTTCCGCCTCCGTATAGCCAACTTCTCCAAGGATTTGCCTTGTATGTTCTCCCTGCGCGGGAGAACCGGGAAAAATCTGCCCCGGAGTGTCCGATAACTTAATCGGAATTCCTGCGAGAAGTGTATTCGTTGTTTCGCCCGGCGCAGTCACGATCATCTGTCGATGGCGGATTTGAGGATCTTCCAGCACTTGCGCCAAATCATTGACCGGCGACAGGCATATATCCTGACCGGCAAAAAACGCTATCCAATATGCCTGGTTTTGTTGACGGAACATTTCTTGTAAGGACAGAATCATCTCCGGCTGGGCCGCCAGGTCCATTTGCCGAACAATGTATTCTTCGCGACCGATGAGACGACAGAAACAGGACCAAAATTTTTCTTCCAATGCGCCGAGACTTACATATCTTGCGTCCGCAGTCGGATAAACCTGATAGCAGGCATAACTGCCGCCAAGCAAGCCGGTACCCCGAACCGGCTTTTCTCCTGCGCCGAATCTTGCCAAGATAAACGGCAGCCAGCTGACCACGCCGTCCATCATGGCAACATCGCAAAACTGACCGCGTCCGGTAACATTGCGCGCCTGCAACGCCAACAGGATTCCGATCACGGCCATCAACGCTCCGCCTCCGATATCGGCAATCTGGACGTCACCTATCGTCGGCTTGCCGTCCTGCTCGCCAAACAGACCGGTGATCCCGGCAAAGCTCAAATAGTTGATGTCGTGGCCACCCTGGAACTTATAGGGTCCGTCCTGGCCATAGCCGGTAATCGCGCAATAGATCAGTCGGGGATTGAGTTCGCGTAGCGATTCGTAACCCAGTCCCAGTTTATCCATCACCCCGGGGCGAAACCCTTCCAGTAGCACGTCATATTGCCTGACAAGCGCACGAAAGACATCCTTCCCTGCAGCCTGCTTCAGGTCGAGCCTGATACTGCGCTTGTTACGGTTCACCGAATCGTACAGAACGCTCCAACGATCTCCGCTTGGCGGAAAGTCGCGCAGATAATCACCGCGCTCCGTATCCTCCACCTTTACCACATCTGCGCCAAAATCCGCCAACATCTGCGAACAGTAAGGCCCTGGCAACAACCGTGACAGATCCAGCACCCGGATCCCTTGCAATGGCAGTATCATATTTTTCTTTTTCCCTCCCAATCGCTGCCGATGGCGTTGAGTGCGCCACCGAGCAGAAAAATCAACGTACTGATGTATAACCAAAATATCAAGGCGAACAGACCGCCCAAACTGCCATAAACAGTAGCGTAACTGCCGAAATTGTTCACATAGAACGAAAAAAGCAAAGAAGCGCCGATCCAACCAAACGTGGTAAAGACCGCACCGGTCAGAATACGGTTGCCATTCATTTTACGATTGGGTAAATAGCGATAAATCAGGTAGAATGTTATTAGAAGCAAGCCGATCGTGATCCCGTAGCGAAGGAATGACCAAATGCTATAAAACAGCGATTTTGCCCCCAGATAACCAAAAACAGTCGACCCGATGATTCTGCCCAACACAATCATGATGAAGGATAACATGACCATTACTGTCAAGCCGATGGTCGAAAGCAACGCGACCAGATTCAGTCGGATGAAGTGCCGGCTTTCCTTGACCCCGTAAGAATGATTCAACCCGCGAATGATCGCCGACATGCCGCGCGACGCCGCCCACAGGCTTGTCAGCATCGACAGCACCAGCAATGTACCGCTCTTGGCTTGTACTGTCTCGGCCAGCATCGTTTTTACAAGCATTGCCGTATCCTGCGGCAAAATGGCATAAAAATTGGCAAGCAACAAACGATTGGGCAGTGGCGTAAAACTCAGCAGATTGATCAGGAAAAACAGGAACGGAAAAAAGGCCAGAATAAGATAATAAGAAATCTGTGCGCTCATCGCCGCCAAGTCGTCGTCACGATAATGAGCCAACATTTCTTTGCCATAGCGCACGACAGCCAATCGTGTTAGCATTTCTTTCACTTGCATGATACACCCTTCAGAATAAGGTTACGTCACCCAGCAAAATTTACAAGAAGGTGTTCTATTGGTTTCCATTCTGATGTTTGCATTCTTTTTCTCGGCATTATTGCTAAGCTTGTATGCAGGAATCTCGCTATTGTATCCGCTGCTATTGGGATTGGCCGGCTTCACCATGTTGGCCCTCTTTCGCGGTCATGCACTCCCTGACTTGTTTACAATGATGCTCAAGGGGTCCCGACAGTCATTGCTCGTAATTCGGATTTTTGTCCTAATCGGCATCATCACCGCCGTGTGGCGGGCCTGTGGCACAATCCCTTTTATTGTCTACTACAGCACAGCTTATCTGAATGAACAGTTTTTTGTGCTGTCCGCCTTTCTTCTCAGCTGCCTGATGTCCTTGCTTCTTGGCACTTCCTTCGGCACTGTCGGGACTATGGGAGTCATCCTGATGGTCGTGGCCAGAAGCGGACAGGTGGACATCAATGTCGCCGCTGGAGCAATCATCGCCGGCGCATATTTTGGTGACAGATGTTCCCCCATGTCCTCAAGCGCCAATCTGGTGGCGATATTGACCGGGACCCGGCTTTACCTGAACCTTGCCAACATGTTCAAAACATCCGTTCTACCTTTTATCTTGACCTGTGTCGGTTATGCCGCTTTTTCTCTAAAACATCCGTTGATTGGCGACGACAATCCTATCGTGGCCGCAATCCCTCAGGCTTTCAACCTCCATCCCATCGTTGCTTTGCCGGCGGTCCTGATCCTTGCAATGGCTGCGAAGCGCATCGATGTGAAGGTATCCATGGGGATCAGCAGCCTGGCCGGAATGGCCACCGCAGTGTTGGTACAACAAGTCAGTCCGTCGGAACTTTGGCGATATATTGCGACTGGATATCAAATGAACCAATCTGGTCCGTTATCCACCGTCATGCAGGGCGGTGGCTTGCTATCGATGCTACAGGTGTCATTGATCGTACTGATTTCTTCAGCATACTCCGGCCTGTTCGCAGGC
>CAZOJA010000227.1:0-4199 GCA_964579955.1 uncultured Veillonellaceae bacterium
TGCCTGCTCGCTCTGTCTGTCGCTTTGCTGTACCGCAGCTGGCGGGTCTTCTTTTTTTGCCGCGGCGCCTGGATGGGTATGCTGGCGGCGGTTTTGTTTTCGTTGGCCTGGCCCATCGCGCTCTATTTTAAGGGCCAGTTTGACAACTGGTACCAGTTTTTTATCATCACCGAAAATCTGGGCAAGTTCGGCGACCCTTCGGTCTACCCTGCCGGCCCGTTTCTAACCTATGCTTTGCAATGGCAGCTGCCCTGGACACTATTGCTGCTGGTTGCGTTGGCGGCGCTGCCGCTGCAGGGCCGATATAGCTGGAACTATTGGAAGGAAAACATCCCGCCCGAGGCGATCCGGGCGGCCTTGCTGGAAGGTAAACTCAACCGGCTGATGGAGCCGGTGCATGTGGTCGGAAAATAGGCGGGCCGCCCGGCTGATAATTTAGTCGCGGGGAATTTTCAGTTGTGGCTATTTTGCGAGCAGCGCTTCGGTGTCGCGGCCAAGTTTGAGCATATATTGGGTCGGCATCCACAAGCCGGTGTTTTCATTGCGGCCCTGCAGCAGGACCCGGGCATTCGGCTTGCCGATCGTTGCGGCGGCTTCTGCCGAGAGAGCGCCGATTTTCTTGCCGCCCTTGAGACGATTGACAACCAGAATCCGTTTGATTCCTTTGAAATCGACCATCATGTTCCAGTCGCCATTGCTGTCGCCGGCGATAAAGAGGGGGGATAATAGCGACCCCAAAAATTTAGAACACCTCTGAAAGTGATAACATGAGCCTAAAAAGGCAAGAGAGAGCGGAAAATAACATACGGAAAAAGTATGCTCCTGCGTTTAAAGCCAAAGGAGTACTGGGTGCGCTACGGGAAGACAAGGTCCTGACGGATTTAGCCTCACAGGATGAGGTTCATCCCAACCAGATCGTCGAATGGAAAAAACATCTGCTTGCTGAAGGACATCGCCGACCATTCCTTAAGAATTCGTCGGATATCGTTGGTGATCTTGATGTTTTCTTCCTGAATCAGGTACGGTCTTTATCTGCCATCTGCTTCTCCTGCCTCGCTTTTCCATTTTTCATAATTCGCTATGGGAAAGGACAGAAGCACATTTTTTTACAGACTCCTTAAATTAAACCTATTCAGTTTGTTTTGAAGCGTTCGTTTGGAAATACCGAGTTCCTGAGCAGATTTTTCACGGTGACCGTTATATTTTTTCAGAACACTTTTGATCATCTCAATTTCTTGGTTTTCTAAAAGTCTCTGATGGGTATTCAGTGAAGTAACTTTATCGGTCAGCCTTACTGGCAAATCTTCCTGACGTAATATTTCTTCTGTTGATAAGGCAACAGCGCTTTCTATGGCATTTTCCAACTCTCGTACATTACTAGGCCAGTCATAATTTTTATCTTGAATTCGGAAAGTAGACAAGACAAACCCAATAAAATAGCTGGTTTTAGCCCTGTTTTTTGTCTAAAAAATTCCATAAAAATCGAGGAACAACCACCCTGTTTGTCGAATGTTTAGGTATCAGCAAAAACATGACAAAGGATGGTATTCCTCTATCATGAGTGTACTACAAAACCTTGAAAACAATCAAGAAGCCCCCTCTCGCCAAGTTCGAAAAAAATCAACAACGCCAATTGGAAAAACAGCTCAAACATTTGCAGAAAATCACGAAACAAAAAGCGGCGCCGGTTACCTTTGACAACCTTACCGTAACGCAGTTCGGTCTCTTTGGATATTTGGAAGCTTTCAAACAAGTGGTTGGCTTTTCATCGATTGTGGAAAATAATCTTTCCGTCAATCGGCGTCACAACGCCATGTACTCCGGTCCCGAATTGCTGGAAACCTTGCTTGACTCGGTCTGTTTGGGGTATTTTCGGTTTTCTCATCTGGAAAAATTGCAAAAAGATTCGGGCTACCGAGAAATCAAACAAGCCGGCAAGATCGCGGATGAAAGTACAGTGCGCTACTTCATGAATCAGTTCAATGAATTTGATCAACAATCAAGCCTACTTGTTGATCAAAGCATTGTCCTACAACCTGCTCAACTGGTTTTGGCTGGCACTCTTTACTGAAGAAGACAGTCATTTTGAAGTTTCGACCATTCGTCGCAAAATACTGAACGTTCCTGGAAACTTGGTCGGTAGCAGAACCTATCGTCATTTGAAGCTGGCGCCGAATCAAGAACTGGAGGCCAGAGTGAACTATATGGAGAAGCAACTGCAAATTTTCCTGGTTTGGTATATAGCAACGATGGAGGAGTGGTCTCCGGAGCTTGCAGCGGAAGAGTTACTGCCAAAACCCCGGAAACAGATATTGCATCGTCGCACTGCAAAAGATAATTGTACGCGGTGTTGTTTAGGTCACTATTTTTACGAAGAAAAAAAGGCGTTTTAATGGACGGATAAGGTAAGGCATCGACAATCGCTAAAAAACAGGAGCTGGGTCGGGCTTTTTTTAGAGAAAATCCGGTTTCTATAGGTTTTTGCTTGTTCTTTCAGTTACTTTCCGAATTCAGGGTAAATATAATGGTCGATGTTCCATCCGTCCTGAAGCAGATAACGGGTCGCCAGTTCACCCATCCGGTTGTTATAGGCCGCAACGCTGGCACCGGCGGCAATATAAATTTTGTAAGCGTCGTCAGATTCTTCTTTGGGACTGGCAAATGATTCCGGTGACATACAAAGTACTCCAAAGATAAAGAGTAAAGCTACCCCTTTTTTCACACTTGCACCTCCCGCCAGGTTTTAACCCGAAATTATTCGAGCCCTCTCCTATTCCAAATGAGTATCAGACGTCTTTGCTTCCGGTTGCACCTTGTACCAAGCGGCATACATACTCGGCAGGACCAATAGCGTAAGAATAGTGGCGACAAATAAGCCACCGGCGATAGCCACCGCCATCGGGCCCCAAAACACACTGGAGATCAAAGGAATCATCGCCAAGATGGCGGCCGCTGCCGTCAGCATAATGGGACAAAACGGGTAACTGCCGCGCCGATAATAGCTTCCCATTGATTTTCACCGGCGTTGATATGTTGCTTGATCTGGTCGATCAAAATAACCGAGTTACGCATGATGATACCCGCCAATGCCAATAAACCCAATTGGACGACGAAGCCCATCGGTTTGCCTGTGACGAGCAAACCCAGACTGGCGCCAATGATGCCCAAGGGTGCTGTCAACAATACCAGAATCGTTTGGGAGACGCTCTCCAACTGAAACATCAGTAGAATCAAAATCGCAATGATCATGACCGGCACCGGTTGCATCAGCCATCGGGTAGCTTTTACGCTCATTTCCGCTGGTCCGTCGAGTTCGATGGTATACCCCGGCGGTAAAGAATCCCGAAGCTCTTTTAGACTGTCATATAGTTCTCTGATTGCGCTGTTTCCCATGATTCCTTGTGCGGTATTGGCCTGTACGGTAATGGTCGGTTCTAAATCCCGGCGCCAAATCAATCCTTCCTCTGCTTCATAGCTGATTTTGGCGATTTGATCCAGTGGTACATATTTTCCATTGCCAATATGGACATTCAGATTTTTCAACTGGGAAAGATCGTTCCGGTTTTGCGAGTCGACACGGAACACAATGCCGACAGTTTTATCTTTTTCCCGGAATTCGGCGACGGTCGTTCCTGAAATCATAGCCTGCAGATTACTGGCTAACGTGGAGCTGTCCAGTCTCAATAATCGAGCTTTATCCTGATTGATCCGCAAATGCATGACTTTGCTTTTTCATTCCAGTTTTGGTTGATATTGTCCAGATGCGGATTGACGGCCATGCGCTCTCTCACTTGACTGGCAATTTGCCGTACTTGTTCATGATTGGAACCGCTTATTCGCAACATGACCGGATAAGCATTGGACGGACCGTTTTGAATGACCTTCACGTTGGCCTGAACTTCAGGAAATTCCGTGGCCAGGAAATTTTTGGTTTTGGCAATTAATTCATTGCGGGATTTTAAGTCTTTTCCGACAACGACAATTTGGGCAAACGACTTATCCGGTAAAGTTGGCTCGAATGACAGGACAAACCGGGGCGCTCCCTGTCCCACGTAATACGAAAAGTCGGCAACGTCGGAGTCGCCGGTATAGTATCGGGCCAATCGTGCAACGGCTTGCTCAGTTGCTTTCAAGGAAGACCCTTCCGGCAGGCGCAGATCAACAATCATTTCCGGACGGGTGGATTCCGGAAAAAAATC
>CAZOJA010000228.1:0-1978 GCA_964579955.1 uncultured Veillonellaceae bacterium
GGAACTGCATTTTTTCAACGCCGTACCACAGGGCGGAGCGTAGAAAAACGCGAAGCAGGGACTGTCTCAAATAGGTCTAAAAAGCCTATTGTGAGATGGTCCCTTTTACGTACTTCGCTGCGAAGCGGCTAGGCATGCAGTTGTTTTATTTTGTTCAGGCGTATCACGACGTGATGGTTTACCCTAACCCCAAGCGCTAATTCATTGGTGAAAAAAGCTGAAAGCGGCCTGCATGGTCGCTTTTTCTGATATTGTGGGGATAAGACGAATTTGAAGATGAAGGTGTTGGACAGAAATAGTTTTTCAAATGCATGCGACTGTCTGATGAAGAGGACGGCAGGAATTTACAATAAACGGACAGAAATACCAAATAGACGTAACTGGATATTGAGGTGCAATCATGCCATATGCCCGTAGCGGAGACCACCCGGAAACCATGTTGAAAATGTTCTGGCTGTTGTCGGAAAAAATGTCTGACGGCGGAGCGACGATGGATGACCTGCTGGAAGCGTACGCGGAGGTCAAGGGAAATGAACCGAACGAACGCACCATCCGCCGGATCATCGACCGGATCAACCTGTTGTTCGATCCGGTCGCATCAACCAAGCCCAAAATGCAGCGTCTCATCACTTGCAGGGAAGTGAACGGCGCACGCCGCTACCAGCTGACGCAGCAGAGTCTGGCGCAGGGCAAAGGCAATTCTCCATTGGCGACTCAGCTGCTTCTCAGTCTGTATCCGCACAAACCGCATATGAACAGGACGCATTTCGAGCAACTGACGAAAACGATCTTTCAGGAAGTGCTTCGGCAGGAACAAGAGCGTCGTGCTTTGCAGAGAGATATGGAGAAGTATGTGTTTGTTTGCGGAACGCAAGCTGCCAGTCCCGAGGTCGTTTCGCGACTTACGGCGGCGATCTTGGACAGCATCCGCCGGCAAAAGAACGTTCGGTTCGACTATCTCAGCATCGGCGGCGGCGACCGGCAACGCCGCCGAGAGCTCGCTCCTTACGGCATCGTATGCCGACAGGACGTTTGGTATTTGGTAGGCTGTCTGCCGGGAACGAACGAATTGCGCATGTTCCGCTGCGACCACATCCAGAACCTGTCCGCGGTCGAAAACAGCGTCAACCGCATCCCGGACGACTTCTCTTTGGAAGAAAAATATCGCTACAGCTGGGGAGTCTGGACCGAGAGCGAACATGTGGCGCCGGTCCTTGTTCGGCTGAAGGTCGAGCAACGGCTCGCCAATAAGTTTAACACGACCATGTACCACAGCAGTCAACGCCTGGCGGTGCTGGAATCAGGCGAGGTCGAAGTATCTTTCCAGATCGCCGAACCGGGGGAGATGCTGCCGTGGCTGATGGGCTGGGGAGACCCGATCGAAGTGCTGGAGCCGGCCGAATTGCGGCGGGAACTGAGTGAAATGGCCAGGAGTATCGTCAAGCTGTATTGTTAGTGACGCGAGATCACCGATTAATATTTTTCTAGTGCAGGCTGACTGGACACATATATGTCTGGGCAGCCTGTTAAAATTTTGTTCACAAAGGGGGCGTGAACAAAATGTTGCCACGTTCGGAAACCAAAGCCATCCTGCGGTATGTGGACAATTTGCTGAGAAGTAATCGCTTGAACCCGGAGGTGAGAACGGAAGTCTGTGAATGGGCGCTCGAAAACGGAGCGCTTTTCCCTGGCTCGGGCAAGGACTGGGTGCTCCCGGACGAAAATAAGAAAAAAGGAACTGTTCAGTATAGCTCGATCAGACGCGATGTAGCGATGTTTCTGGAGAAATATGCCGAGGTGAGGGAAAGTGCTGGAGACAAGACGCTGCGAACGCTGGTCCGTCTATTCGGGCTGAGCGCGGCCGAAGCAGAGTTGCTGGCTCTGCTGATCCGCAAGGGAAAGTACGGGTTCTTGCAAGATCTATTTGACCGGATATCAAACGGTCGTCGTAGACGCAGCAATTTCGGAAAACTGGACA
>CAZOJA010000228.1:2078-4176 GCA_964579955.1 uncultured Veillonellaceae bacterium
CTTGAAACGCTGCTTGACAGAGCGCTCAAGCGGGGTGAAAAAGGGATCAACATCCTGCTATATGGCAGCCCCGGGACAGGCAAGACCGAGTTTTGCAAAACGTTGGCAGACCGACTCGGGATTTCGCTCTATGCAGCAGCGGAAAGCGATGAATGCGGTGGCGAAGCAGACCGGGACAGCAGGCTTCAAAGTTTGCGCATGTTGCAGGCGATGCTGTGCCACACCGGTAAGGCTGCGATCATGTTGGACGAGGCCGAAGACGTATTCGGTTATGCGACGGGAACGGGGCTGTTTGCAGCGATGTTCAGTAATGCCAGCGTTGTCAATTCCAAGGTGTATATGAACCGTTTGCTCGAAAACAATGTCTTGCCGGTGTTTTGGCTTACCAATAGCGCAACCGGGATTGACAGGGCCTTTGTCCGTCGCATGTCGTATTGTCTGGAGTTTTCCGAACTGCCGTACTCTGTTCGTTTACGCATGTCAAAAGACGTTTGCCGGCAAAACGGGTTGCCTGTGACAGAAGATGAACTGGCGGCGATCACCAAGGAATATAATGTGGCGCCGGCCGTGTTTTCAAACGCCGCAAGGGTTGCCAGCATCGTTGGCGGCGATTACCGTGCGCTCCGCCAGGTGGTTGACCGTCAGGAAAAGCTGATGGGCGGCAAAAGAGCAATCGAGTGCCAGTCGCAAGAGTTTTCGACCGCACTGCTGAACACCGACCTCGATCTTGTTCGAATCACTCAGTCCATCGTGCAGAAGCGAAAGGAAAACTTTTCTTTCTGTTTGTTCGGCCCGCCCGGCACCGGAAAAAGCGAATATGCACGCTGGCTTGCAAGCCAGATGGAGATGGAGGTGATCCTGAAGCGGGCATCGGATCTGCTGAGCAAATGGGTTGGCGGAACCGAGGCGAATATCGCCCAGGCGTTCAGTGAGGCGCGCGCTCAGCACAAGCTGCTGATTTTCGATGAAGCGGATTCCTTGCTGCAGAGCCGCCGTGAAGCGAGAGCCTCATGGGAGGTCTCCCATGTCAACGAAATGTTGACCTGGATGGAGCGGCATCCGCTTCCGTTCGTTTGCACGACCAACCTGAGTGAACGTTTGGATGAAGCGTCGTTTCGACGGTTTACCTTCAAGGTCCGGTTTGACTTCTTAGGCAGAATGCAGATCGTTGATGCGTTTCGGCAGTTTTTTGGCCTGGAGGCGCCAACGGAGGTGTTGGCGTTGCCATGCCTGACCCCGGGAGATTTCGCGGTGGTTAGAAAGAAAGTGGAGTATTTTGATTCGGCTTCCGCGGAAGAGATCGGCAAGATGCTAGCGCAGGAAGTCGCTGCAAAAGCAAATAAAGTGGGCGGACACCGGCTGGGGTTTTCACTGGATGAAGTGGACCCGTGAAAATGAGGTGCGGCGGTGGAAGGAGAAGAGTGCGAAAGCACAGAAGTGATAACTAGCGGTCGGTGCAAAGAATAAAATTCGAAAGTTGGGAGCAAAATAATGATGAATAGCGCAAGACGATCGGATTGGGATATATTAAGAATTCTTCTGAATAAAGGAAAGTCGGGGAAATCGGCCTTGATGGAAGCTGTTTGGTACGGAAGAGGGAAGGCTGTGAAGAAACTCATCCGAGCTGGTGCAAACGCCAATGAACAAGATCCATCAGGGATGACCGCGCTGATTGTTGCCGCTATGAACGGAGATAGGTTCATTGTCAAGCAATTGATTGCGGGAGGCGCCGAAGTTAATGGACATAATGCTTCCGGCTGGACCGCTTTGATGGCAGCCGCCAGCAGAGGATATCAAGATGTTGTAACGGAACTGATTGATTGCGGAGCGGATGTTGACGCGACAAATGATTGCGGCATGAATGCGGCGGTATTTGCTGCTTCACAGGGACACGAACAGTTATTTGAAATGTTGGATTCTTTAAGTAAAACCAAAGTCTGTGTTAGAACACTGGTGGACTCAGTCTCCAGGCACGGGCAGAAAGACATTCTTTTCAAACTACTGGACAGATGTGTTGATGTCAGTGTGGTGGAGGATGCTTTGGTTGTGGTAGCCGAAAACGGACATTACGATATTTTGGTTGAATTACTGAGCCGTT
>CAZOJA010000229.1:0-4161 GCA_964579955.1 uncultured Veillonellaceae bacterium
CATGCGAAATCAGCAATTGACAATCGGGTGACCGCCAGCTTCGGCGTAGCCGCGATGCATTGCAGCGGCAACCAGTCGGTCGCCTCCCTGGTCGGACAGGCGGACGCCATGTTGTATCAGGCGAAAGCGGGTGGTCGCAACCGGGTCGAATATACCGGACCGTCAGGACAATGCGACGAAAAAAAATAAAGACCGGTGGAAACGACGCAGATGCCTATCGTCGAGTCCCCGGTCTTTTGTTTACTTAAACGATCTTGTTGCGGCCGGCTTTCTTTGCCTGGTAAAGGTTGTTGTCGGCCCGTTTCAGCCAATCATGCCAGTTGTTGTCCTCATCGCTGAGGTCGGCAACGCCGATGCTGATGCTCATCGCCATTTCCTGACCCTCCCAGAGGAACGACTGGCTGCGCACTGCCTGCCGAATCTGCTCGGCGAATTCTTGGGCGGCAGCTTTCGTCGCGGCCGGCATGACAACGACGAATTCATCGCCGCCGAGACGGCCAAGGATGTCCTGGTCTCGCAATTTGGCGTGAATGGTCTTGACCACCGTATTGATCAATGCGTCGCCGGCGGGATGACCGAAGGTATCGTTCATTTGCTTGAGGTGGTCGAGGTCGATCAAGAGTAGGCAGCTGGGCCGGTTATGGGCGCGGGCATGAGTGATTGCGGCGGTGCAGACTTCTTCCAACTTACGCCGGTTGTACAGTCCGGTCAACATATCCGAGACGGCCAGCTTTTCCAGGTCGGCTTGCGCTTTCATCAGGCTTTTGGCCAACCGCTGGCTGTTCAACATCAAAAATAATAGAGCCGTCGTGACTTCAAGTAGCAGAATCGACGAGAAGTACAGCGTACTCATCGACGAGGAAATGAGCAGATGACGCGATTCTGGATAGAGATACCATTCGATGGCGCGGCCCATCATCAGCGCAGCGTAAACGAGATTCAACAGGGTCAAGGTCCTGGCTTCATAAGGATAGCCCTGAGCAGCGCCTTTCAACATTTGGTGGGCGGTAGCCAAAAAATAGCCGGAGATGATCGAGCTGATGGCGAACTGCCGAAACATAATATTGTCGTTGATACAGGTGAAATAAGTGAGAAATAGAGCGCTGACCAGAACGACAGTCTGATGGACCCGGACATGCGGCAGTGAGTCGGCACCCCAAAAGAACCGCACACCGGCATAGCGACAGATCGATCCGGCGACAGCCGAGGTGTTGGCAATGACCACGGTGACAAATTCCGGCGCGATTCCTTTCAGGGCGAACAGGGAAAAAGTGATTGTCATCGCCACATTGGCCAGCGTCCAATAGCCAAAACCGGCATAGGTCTTTTGCGTACGCCAGTAAATCGCCATAATGATGGCAATGATGATATTGACCAGTACCGTGATGATGAACAAGGTGCGTAAGTCCAAACTGTGCCTCCAGCATAATTTATGATGAAAGACTCATAGTGACCAATAGTATTCGTGGCTAATATTTTAACATTTGTGCTTCCGATTAACCAGACAGCATCAACGTTCTATTGCTGGCCGGTTGGTCGACAAGTGGAGTGCAATGAGAAAATAACGAGGTTAGAGTATGATGACAATCCATGACGGGTATGGTTTAATTTGAATAGAATGAATAATTCGATAGAGCTAATGCTTGCTGGGCGACAAGTCGCTGATCGTCGCTGACAGCTTATTAATTAAGGGGGTAAATCAAAGATGAATTTGCGCAATCGGATGATCCTGTTTTTATCGATTCCGGTGATATTGGTTCTGGTTGCCTTATCGGTTTTTACCTACTTTCAGGCATCTGAAGCGTTGGATGCGCAGATTCGACGCTCTGCGATGTTCCTCGTGGAGAACTATAGCCAGCAGATTCAGAAGAAATTGGCGGAGAAGGAAGCCATCGTCAGCACTTTGGCCAAAGAATACGGCGTGAGCATGCCGCCGGAAGCGGAATTGCGCAAGACCGTGGTGGAACTGACCAAGAACACGCCAGGAGTGCAGGACCTATATGTCGGGATGGCAGACCGGCGATTCATCGATGGGACCGGCTGGGTACCACCGGCTGACTACGATCCGCGGACCAGGGATTGGTACAAGAAGGCGCTGGAAACGCAAGGGGCATATTACACCGATGTATATATCGATGCGATCACCAAAAAACCGGTAATCAGCGTTGCTCAAGCCATCCGTTCCGGTAACCAGGTGCTTGGCGTCGTGGGAATTGATCTGGCATTGCAGGAAGTGCAGGATATCGCCAAGTCAATCAAATCGGGCAAGACTGGCAGTGCTTTTATATTGAACCGCCAGGGCGGCTATGTCTATCATGAAACGCTGAAATTCGAAGACAATATCTTTAAACTGCAAAACGGCGCGTTTGCCGCACCAGGCAAGGATTTTCTGTCCGGCAAGCCGACCTATCAGGAGTTTAGTTTCAATAACGTGAACAAACTTTATTTTTCCGACCCGGTCGGGAAAACAGGCTGGGCTCTGGTTGTCGGAGTGCCGCGCAGCGAGTTGTTCGAGCCGGTGGCCAATATGGCCAAACTGTCTGCTTTAATGAGCTTTATCGGCGTATTGCTGATTATCACAGTGTTGTTCTTCATTGCCCGGTCAATTTCCAACCCGATCAAGGAGATGGCGACGATCGCCCAACAGGTGGCGACAGGAAATCTGCTGGTACAGGTCCAGCATTCCGCCGGTAAAGATGAGATAGGCATATTGGCTGAGAGTTTCCGAAACATGCTCGGCAATCTGCGGAGTCTGATCCGGCAGACCAGCCAATCGGCCGAGCAGGTGGCGGCCGCCTCCGAGGAACTGACCGCCAGCGCCCAGCAATCGGCGCAAACGGCGACCACCGTGGCGACATCGATCACGATGGTGGCGGAAGGCAGCCAAAAGCAAGTGGCTGCCGTGAATGAAACCTCCTCGATTGTCGAAGAGATATCGGCTACGATGCAGGAAGTGTCGGCAACAGCAGCCGAGATGGCAACCCTGTCGGAGCAGACGGCCAGCGCTGCATTGGAAGGGAAAACCTCGGTCGACCGTGCGGTCACCCAGATGGGTGAGGTCAATACAGGAGCCCGGCAGGCCCAGGTTGCCGCCGAAGAACTCAAATCGAGTTCGGCAAAGATCGGTGAAATCGTCAATCTGATTTCCACCATTGCTGGCCAGACCAACCTGCTCGCGCTCAATGCCGCCATCGAAGCGGCCCGGGCCGGTGAACAGGGACGCGGCTTTGCCGTAGTCGCGGAAGAAGTCCGCAAACTGGCGGAACAGTCGGAAGTGGCTGCCCAACAGATCAAAAGTCTGATTGACCAGAACCACAATAGCATCGGCAATGTGGTCGGCGCGATCGATCACGCGATTCGCGACATTTCTACCGGTGTCGAACTGGTCAATGTGGCAGGCAATAGCTTCGGTTCAATCAACGGCAGAATTCGCCAGGTTACCGATCAAGTTGCCTTAATTGCCAAAGCAATTAACGAGGCGGCTGTGGGGACGCAGCGAATTGTCAGTTCCATCCGCGATGTTGAGAGCGTCAGCCGCGAAACAGCCAATGAGTCGCAAAACGTTTCAGCGGCTACCGAAGAGCAATCGGCATCGATGGAAGAAATTGCGGCGTCGAGTCAGGCTTTGGCCAAACTGTCACTGGATTTGCAAACCGCAGTGAGCAAGTTCCGTTTTTAAAATGAAAATTTTCAACCTCTGGCCGGTAGGGATGGCTGCGGAAGAACAGAGCATCTGGCGCAAAGCTGGCTTTGCTGTTGTGGAGAAATTGCCTTTAGACTGGCAGGAAGCACCGCCGATTGATCTGATATGGCTGGCCGAATCACCGGCCATATCGGCAAAGGCAATGGCGCAGTCGGACGAAGTGTTGCACCGCGTATACCCCAAACTGTTCTTTCTGCACGGCAGTGCAATATCTCGTATGCCAGCCCATTGGCAAGCCTATGCGCAGCAAACGGTATCCGTGAATGGTTCGACCTGGCTGATTGGCAGCAAGCTGGAAGAACCTCTGTCAACGGCGCTCCTGGAGTATTTTTCACAGCAAAAAACGGCCGATTTGGCGGCCGTGATGTATATGACGCTACTCGAGTCGGTATTTCGCGAAACCGCTGAATGGTGCGGGCATATGTCGTCGGTCGTCGGCCGGATGTAAGGCGTTTTGG
>CAZOJA010000230.1:0-4132 GCA_964579955.1 uncultured Veillonellaceae bacterium
CCTGCCGCCAGGCGGTGTCGGCATGGTCAAAGAAAAGGGTGTTGCCGGCAAGCGGCGGCTTGGCTGTGCAGGACGGCCGGCATAAGAAGCCGGTCGTTCTTACGCCGTAATAGAACCGGCCGTCGTAGGCGGCGTTATTTTGATGGACTGCCTGCCATTTTTCCGCGTCGGTCAGCTGCATGGTTCATCGCCTCCGGTTTTCTTGCAGCCAGCGCCCACAGGTACAGTGACGCCACCGAACCATAAGGCGAATAGCGCTTGCGATAGTTGTCAAACTGGGTTCTGGTCAGACCGTTCAGCCCGTACAGCGTCATCATGCCGCGCCGGATCGCCAGGTCGCCCCAACTGACGACATCGGGCCGTTGCAGTGAAAAAATCAGCAGCATTTCGGCGGTCCAGACGCCGACACCATCCAGGGCGGACAGTCGGTTGATGATTTCCGCATCCGGCAGGGCATAAAACTCGTCCAGCACCAGTTCCCGCAAGGCGACCGCCCGACTGGCGCCATGGATGTAGCGGGCCTTGCGCATCGACAGACCGCACTGCTGGATTTCGCCCACATCCATCGCATACAGGCATTGCGGCGTGATTTCGCCGCAGCGCTCCAGCAGACGGTTCCAGACAGTGACGGCCGCCTTGGTCGCGATTTGCTGGCCGACGATGCTGTGGATCAGGGCGATAAACAAATCCGGCGTTACAGCGCGCTCAATCGGGCCGATCTGCTCGATGGCGCAGGCCAGTTTCCTGTCTTTGCGCCGCAGATGACGCAGTTCCGTCTCGCCATAGTCAAAGCTCGGCATGCCGTTGTTCCAGCTCCAGCAGTTGTTGTTTCAATGCCAGACCGCCCCGGTACCCTGTGAGCCTTTGATTGGAACCGATGACGCGGTGGCAGGGGATGAAGATTGGCAGCGGGTTGCGGTTGTTGGCCAGGCCGACGGCGCGGCAGGCTTTGGCGTTGCCGATCGCGGCGGCAATTTCTGCGTAGCTGCGGGTTTCGCCATAGGGAATCGCTTGCAGCGCCTGCCAGGTCCGCTGAAAGAACTCGCTGCCTTCCGGGGCCAGCGGCAGGCTGAAATCTCTCCGTTCGCCCCGCAGGTATTGGGACAGCTGCAAGCCGGCTTCCTGCAATAGCGGAGTTGTCTGTTCAATCGTGCCAAAGCGGGGAGCTTCGCCGTCAAAGAAGAAATGCGTCAGGGCGACATCAGTCGCGACCAGACTAAAGCGGCCATGTTCACTGGGGATTTGATAAAGGAAGCGAACCGGAGCATTCATTAACAATAGCCTCCCGCAGCCAAGAATCATATCGCGTTCTAACGATATCCGTCCGTGAGTTCGTCCGTATGTTCGTCCGTATGTTCGCCGATTGCCTGTCTTAAGTCTACATCAGTTGCCGCCGATTTGTCTTGCAGGATTTTAACAGGCAATTGCGATGGCTATTTCCGTCTGGCTGCGCGCCGTTCGGCGTAGAGCGCCAGCAGGTCGGGCGGCGGGTCGCTGCGTAGTTCCCAGTCCGGGGCCAGCGTTTTCAATTCGCTGATCGCGGCTTCAAAGTCGTGCACGACTTCCCACTTGGCCTTGCGTTCCTGTTCGCCGGTCAACCGCAGCAGATAGGCCGGGTGGTATGTGGCGATGGCGGCGATGTCGTGCCGGGTGCGGAACCATTTGCCGCGGTCTGCGGTGATGCGGGCCTTGGCATGGTACAGGTATTTCAGGGCGACGCTGCCGAGGGCGATGATGATTTTCGGTTGAACCAGTTCGATTTCGGCATCCAGCCAACGAGCGGCGCAAAACTCGCCTTCCTCGACAGTCGGGGTCCGGTTGCCGGGGGGACGGCATTTGACGACGTTGCTGGTGTATACGCGGTCGCGACTGATGCCGACGCGGGCTAGCGCCTTGTCCAGCAGTTGCCCGGAAGGACCGACCAACGGCACGCCGTACTCATCCTCCACGCCGCCGGGTCCTTCGCCGACCAGCATCAAAGGACTGGCGGGATTGCCGTTATAGGAAGTCGGCCCGATCGCCTTGTCTCGCAGCGGGCAGGCGGTGCAGGCAAACAGTGACGATTCCAGTTCGGTCAGGCTGGAAAACCGGGTTTGGCTGGCAAATTGGTCCATAATGCTCATGTGTTTCCTCCAGTGGCAAAAATATCTTACTATGTTTTCTCGCCGGAATCGTTATTTCCTGCCGAATGCACGGAACTTGCGACATCGGCCGGGGCACACGCATTGCGCTGATTTTGCCAAAATGCTACAATATACGCGATATTGCAGGTAAAAGTCCTGCGGTGACGGAACGGAGGAACAGATATGCTGGATTTGAAATTTGTTCGGGACAATCTGCCGCTGGTCGAACAGGCGCTGAAGAACCGAAATGCCTCGGTGGACCTGACCGAGTTCACCGGTCTGGAAAAACGCCGTCGGGAAGTGTTGGTCGAAGTCGAGGCGCTGAAAAGCAAACGAAACACGGTTTCCCAGGAAGTCAGCCGACTGAAGAAAGCCGGGCAGGATGCGGACTCGCTGATTCTGGAAATGCGCGGCGTCGGCGACCAAATCGCTGAGCTGGATGCGGAAGTCAAGGATATTGAGGGAAAGCTCACCTCGATCCTGCTCTTCATTCCCAACGTCCCCCATGCATCGGTGCCGGTGGGCGCCGATGAAGAATCGAATCCGGAGGTCCGTCGCTGGGGTGAGCCGCGCAAATTCGACAAACAGCCGCTGGCGCATTACGAAATCGGCGAAAAACTGGGCATTCTTGATTTTGAGCGCGGCGGCAAGGTTTCCGGCGCCCGCTTCACCTTTTCCAAAGGCCTCGGTTCACGACTGGAACGGTCCCTGATCAGCTTCATGCTCGACCTGCACACGCAGGAGCATGGCTATACCGAATTTTTTCCGCCGTTCATCGTCAACAAGGACAGCATGTTCGGCACCGGTCAGCTGCCGAAGTTCGCCGAGGACATGTTCAAGCTGGAAGGCTATGAATACTATCTGATACCGACGGCGGAAGTGCCTGTCACCAACTACCATCGCGGCGAAATTCTCGACGCGAAGGACCTGCCACTCTACTATACCGCCTACAGCGCCTGTTTCCGGGCCGAAGCCGGCGCGGCCGGCCGCGACACCCGCGGCCTGATCCGTCAGCATCAGTTCAACAAGGTCGAGCTGGTCAAGTTCGTCAAGCCGGAAGAATCCTACGAAGAACTGGAGAAGCTGACCCTGAACGCGGAAAAAGTGCTGCAGCGTCTGGAATTGCCGTATCGGACGGTGCTGCTCTGCACCGGTGACATGGGCTTCTCTTCGGCCAAGACCTATGACTTGGAAGTCTGGCTGCCGAGCGCCGGACGTTACCGCGAGATTTCGTCCTGTTCCAACTTCGAGGATTATCAGGCGCGTCGGGCCGAGATCAAGTTCCGTCGCGAACCGAAGGCCAAACCGGAATACGTTCATACGCTGAACGGTTCGGGTGTGGCGGTCGGTCGGACCGTAGCCGCGATTCTGGAAAACTACCAGCAGGAAGACGGCTCGGTGGTCGTGCCGGAAGCACTGCGTCCCTACATGGGGGTCGACGTGATCCGGTAGCCAATAGCATATGCTATATCGGAGTGTAATCGACAAATAGTAAAGCGGAGGTCGCGACCTCCGCTCTTTTATTGTGCAAAAATATTTTTAATAAATTTTATTTCACTAGCAGGAAAAACGTAATGAATACAGAAAATTAACACCTGTAACATGTATTACAAGTTGGAGCGTGGTCAAATGTCGGTGAGTCCGATCGATAAGCGGCATATCAGCCAGCAGGTGTATGACCATATCTTGGATAACATCCTGAATGGGGTATGGCCGGCTGGCAGCAAGCTGCCCTCGGAAAACGAACTGTGTCTGCAGTTTGGCGTGAGCCGGGTGCCGATCCGCGAGGCGATCAAGCGGTTGAACGCGATGGGGATCGCCCAGACCCGTCAGGGAGAAGGCAGCTATGTGATGATGCTGACGCCGGGCATGTTCATGAATTCGCTACTGCCGATGCTGGTGCTGAATCGCAAGAGCATGATGGATATTCTCGAGTACCGCCGGATCGTCGAGCCGGAAAACGCGGCATTGGCAGCCCAAAACGCTGATGAATCGGATATTTCGAGCAT
>CAZOJA010000231.1:0-4114 GCA_964579955.1 uncultured Veillonellaceae bacterium
TGGTTGCCTCCCGGCCTCTTTCTTCTCTGCCTTCCCTTTGCCTCGCTCACTCCTTCAAGACAATAAAAAAAGTCACCGCAGTTGCGCGGTGACTACATTGTCACATTGACTAGTTTTTGACTACTATAACATTCAGTCGTTTTTTTGTCAACCGAAAAGACGCCAGTTACAATGCAGCAGCTATTTCGGGGTTCCTGCCATAGCCAGGTTTCCAGCATGCTTGCGCAGCTTGCCGACAATCGGCAACACAACGGCCGCCGCCACGCCAATCTGCACCAGATTGCCGGGAATCGACGTCAGCGGCGCCAGCCAGTTGCCGTAAATAAGCCCTTCGGCGCCATAATAACCGACCACTTTGATCAGGCAAGCGACCGTCAAGGCCACGGCGTAAGCCGCCGTGCTGCGGCGGGCTTCGCAAATCGCACCGACGCTGTAACCCATCAGGCCGACGATGACCAGGGTGAACGGGGCCCACAACAGCCATCCCCCGACCACATCAAACAAAGCCATGCCCAGACCGCCAGCCAGAGCCCCCATCCGCCGCCCGTAAAGAATCGCGATAATGAACAGCGGCACGTTGCCCAGATGGATCAAACCGCCATTGGCGGCAATCGGCAACCGCACGTTAACAAACGCCGTACAGACAAAGACAAGAGCAATTCCCAGCGCCGCGACGACAATCTGCCGAGCCGGACTTTCTGTTCGATAATCCATTTCGCTCATCCTTTTGCCAACCGGTGGGCGGCGTGATATGTCGGCCCCACGTAAGTGTTGATCGGAAAGCCATGTTGAATGGCCAGTGTCACAAACTCTTTCGCTTTGGCGACAGCCTCCGGCACCGTCAACCCCTGGGCCAACCCGGCCGTAATCGCCGCAGCATAGGTGCAGCCGGCGCCATGCGTATAATCGGTGGCGATTTTCGGCGATTCAAAAACGGAAAACTCATTGCCATCATATAAAAGGTCAACCGCATTTTCTGTACCCAGCTTGGCGCCGCCTTTGATCAATACATACTTGGGTCCAAGCGCAAATATTTTCACCGCTGCTTCCTTCATCGTCTCGAGCGATTGGATACGGACTCCGCTCAATTGGCTGGCCTCAAACACATTCGGCGTAATCACGGTCGCCAGCGGAGCGAGTTGCTCACTGATCGCCACCGCCGATTCGGGATGCAGCACTTCATCGGTCCCCTTACAAATCATGACCGGGTCGATCACGATATTTTTCACTTGGTATTCTTTGAGTTTTCTTGCCACCAAGGATATGATTTCCACCGTGCCAAGCATACCGGTCTTAAGTGCGTCTACACCAATGCCGCCCAGTACAGTATTGATCTGAGCTTCCAACGCTTCCAGCGGCAACGGATAAACATCGTGGGCCCAGTTGTTGGTCGGATTCTGGGCTACCAGCACCGTAATGGCCGTCATGCCATATACGCCATACTCCTGAAATGTTTTGAGGTCCGCCTGCAAGCCGGCTCCGCCGCTGGTGTCCGATCCCGCTATCGTGAGAGCCTTTGGTACATTCATTTCAAAAATGCCTCCTGTCAACCCAATAATATTTTTTGCATCGCTACTCGGCGAAACATGGTTGTATTATAAAATAAATCTGATACTATTGAAATGTACAGAAATCATTTTTTAAACAAGGACAGATTGCAAGGGATGGACAGATTCTAATGAGCATGCCAAACCTGATTCTGCTGGATCCGGCTAGCAAACAGCCTCTTTATTTGCAGCTATACAATCATTTTCGCCGTGAAATAGAACAAAACCAGCTGAAGGAAGGGCAAAAACTCCCCTCCATCCGCTGGCTTGCCCGCAGCTTATCGATTAGTAAGATCACAGTAGAAAAAGCCTACCAGCAACTCCTGTGCGAAGGCTATCTGAATAGTGGAAACCGAACGCGGTACGAAGTCAACCGCTTCAGCGAAAACGCCTGGCCCACACCGACTCAGCCTGCCGTAACATCACCGGAGCCTAGTTCTTCAACACCGCTCCGCTATGACCTGGCCAGCGGCGAAATGGACATGGACGGTTTTGATTTTCCGCTTTGGAAACGATACATCAACAAGGCGTTTAGCGATCAAGACCGCCTGATGCGCTATGGCGACCTGCAAGGCGAGCTGGAACTGCGTCGACAAATCGCCGGTTATGTCCGCTCACGCGGCGTCAATTGCCGACCCGAACAGGTCATCGTCGGGCCCGGCGTGCAAAGTTTGCTCAACATGCTGGCCAGCATGTTAAAAGCCTCGCACAATGGCATCGCTTTCGAAGAACCGGGTTTTAAAATCGGTCGAAGGATCTGGGAGGATCGTGATTTCCGCATTATCCCCGTCCGACTCAGGCAGGGCGGCATCGATACCGACGAACTGGCCGCCAGTGGCGCGCGGCTGGTTTATGTCACCCCATCCCACCAGTTTCCCACCGGCTATATCATGCCGATCGGCGAGCGGATTCGTCTGCTGAAATGGGCCCGCGAAACCGGCGCCACAATCATCGAAGACGATTATGACAGCGAATTCCGCTACTTTGGCCGGCCGCTGCCAGCTTTGAAAGCGCTGGATACCGAAGGAACAGTCATTTACATGGGCTCGTTTTCCAAAGTGATTCCACCGTCGATCAGGATCAGTTATATGGTATTGCCGGACCGATTGCTGGAAACTTACCAGAGGCGAATGCGGCTGTACAACCAGGCGGCATCGACCATCGAACAACTGGCGCTGGCCCGCTACATGGCCGATGGTCATCTGGAGCGGCAGATCCGCCGACTGAGAAAACTGTACAATGAAAAGCACGCCTTATTTCTGGACAGGATTCGCAGCATCCTGGGCCAGCAAGTGGAAATCAACGAAACAGAGTCGGGCCTGCATATGGTATTGACCCTCAAAACAGACTTAACACCGAAAGAACTATACGACCGGGCGCTGGCCAAAGGTTGCAGAATCGCTCTGCTACAGGACTATTACCTGGGCGAGGCGCCGGTTGCGCCGTCCCAGATCATCCTGTATTTTTCCCGGATTCCGGCTGAAGAAATGACCAATGCGATCCAATTGCTGAACGATGCTTGGTTTTGACCCGCTCTCAAAACTTCTGCCTTCTCCGATAAGATTCCGATTTACAAAAAGGTTAGTTGAGCATAAAATAATAGTAATCCGATTTTATTGCCTGATGCAGAAAATGGCACTCCAGTGAACGGCTTCATCTGTAAACAAGGAAGGATTTCTATGCTACAAACACTGAATTTCAGCGCTAATGTATTATCGCTTGGACAACGCATACTGGTGAAAAAAGCAAACGGACTTGCGGATTACAACAGCATAATTGAGGAAATTCATTCGGATTCCTTATCTATTGCTTTGCCGCTAAGTCAAGGAATGTTCATGTTCCCGACTTCAAGTGACCAATATACAATCACAGCGCACTGTGAAACCGGCATCTTCATGTTTGATTGCAGTCATCTTTCGCACAAATTGACCCCTGTTGGAATTATCCAAGTAACGATACCAACAACAATGAAAAAATTGCAGCAGAGAAGCAACGTTCGAATCAACGATTTTATCAAGCTCACCCTCCAACCCAAAGACAGCAATATAAAAATAGACGGAGCTACCAAAAACATCAGCGCCGGCGGCATGCTGATCAGCACAAATAGCCAAATGGGAATAGGCGATGAGATTCAAATCAATTTCAAGTTATCCGTCATAGACAAAGCGATGGACATCAACGTGAAAGGCCTGGTTGTCCGCGCTGCCGAACCGGGCGAAAAAATGAAAAACAACTATTATGGCGTACAATTCCTGGATCTCGACGACAGGGTCAACCAACATTTAATTAGTTATATTTTTAGGCGGCAATCCCAAATGATCAAGATGAGGAAAGAAGCCTGACCACAATATTTGCGTTTTTTCTACGTGGTACATGAAAAAAACCGGCCAGTACGATCGAAAGATCGACTGGCCGGTTCGTGCTTTATCGCGTTACAGTCCGTATATCTTCTTCAGATCAGCGACCACTGCGGGAATGCGGGTAGACAGCTGGGGAATCGCATAGCCGACAAAAATCGGCGATGTCACGAACCGCGGCATAACCTTGGCGGTAATTTGACCGTTTAT
>CAZOJA010000232.1:0-3970 GCA_964579955.1 uncultured Veillonellaceae bacterium
AAACACGTAGAAATATAAGAAAGCGCGAACCGCATGATCCAATGCCGGAACATAGTATGATGAGCGGGACATGAAACCTCCAGGCGCAAAAAATTACTGTTTAACAATATCATAAGCTCTTTTTCAGTGCAAGAAATGTTGATTGTTTGATATAATTTGTTCATGATTAAAGTGCTTGGAACCAGCTCAACGCCATCAATGGAAGATATACGGGCGAAAATGGCAACCTACGGGGTCGCTATCCAGTTTGCGACTGATCAGCTGGAGATCGATCCTGTCGCAGTGGATGTATTACATTTATTTGACTTGCGTGATACAGGAACCGTTCATTCATTTGCCAAGCGAGCGTACGAACGGGGAATCCCCCTCATCATAACCCCCGGTTTTTGGAGCCCCCATGAATTTTTCTATGTATCATCGCGCTCATGGATGAAGCAGTTAATTAAAAAAGTACTTCCTGCCACGCTGGCGATGCACTGGATTGACCAGAGCATTCAGCAAACAAGGCAAAGTTCGTGGGCAATGCAAAAGGAGGTCCTAACTTGGAGTCAGGTAATTGTAACTCATTCCCAGGCGGAAAAGGTGCAACTGATAGAAGAATATCGGATTGATGATAGCAGAAAAGTTCAGGTAGTGTATGACAGTATGTTGCCGACAACAATTGACCGCGCGACCGCCGCTGAATTTGTCGCCGAATATGGCGTCAGAGACTTTATACTATCCGTCGGCAGTTTTGATGAGCGTCACAACCAGCTAAGTCTTGTCAGGGCATTGCGGCGCACCAATATCCCAATCGTGTTGATCGGATCGGTTAACGATGGATCGCAACGCTATCTGGCGGAGTGCAAAAAAGCAGCGGAAAGGATTAACGGACAAGTCCTTTTTATTGAACACATAGACAGCCCGACGATGATTTATTCGGCGATGAAAAATGCCAGAGTGCATGTAGTGCCCAGTTGGTGGGAAACTTCTGGACGGCTTAGTATTGAAGCCGCGCTGTGCGGCTGCAATTTGGTTGTAACAGACCGGTCGCCGTTTCGCGAGTATTTGGCGGATGCGGCTGTGCTTTGTAACCCGGCCAGTCTGGAATCGATACGGCAGGCAGTGCTATATGCCTATACCTCAGCCCAAAACCAGGACCGGGCAGCGATTTTGCGACAGCGTTTTAGCACGGATCAGGAACTGAAGACTTTGGCGGCGATTTATACTGCGGCAGTGCAGGGCAAAGAGGTGGGTCGCGATGTTGATCTATGATTGTTTTCCCTTCTTTAATGAATTGGAGTTGCTGGAGCTTCGTTTCGCAACATTAAATAACGTAGTCGACCGCTTTGTCCTGGTGGAATCGGACCAATCACACACTGGCAAAAGCAAGCCGCTTTTTTTTGCGGAGAATAAAGACCGATTTCACAGCTATCTAGAGAAGATTGAGCATGTGGTTGTGCGAGATTTGCCAGAAACCGAAGAACCTTGGGAGCGCGATCGGTTTCAGCGTAATGCGGTTTTGCGCGGTTTAAACAAAGTGAAAAATGAAGATTTGGTTTTGCTGTCCGACGTGGATGAAATACCGCGACCCGAATCGGTTCATCAGTTGATTGGTGATGGACGGTGTCTGCGATTGTTGGAAGAGAATCCGATCGTACTGACTCAGGAATTATACTATTACTATGTAAATTGCCTTGACCCCTTGGAACCGTGGTATGGTACAATTGCCATTCGTGCCCGAAACTTCACCATGCTTCCCGATGAACTGCGCACTTTGCGGTTTCGCCTGCCCAGGCTGCGAAAAGGCGGATGGCATTTCACTTACTTGGGCGGGATTGAAAAAATCATTGAGAAACTTCACGCCAAAGCGGAACAAGACATCAACAGCAAGGAAAACAACGACCCGTCGGTGTTGCGCTGCAACTTGGAAACCGGACGCAGCCTGATTGATTCGCCAGTGCGGCATCAATTTGTTTTTTTGAATCCCGAGCAGTCGCTTCCTACGATTGTCCAAGACTGGTTGCGACTTTACCCCGCGCACGTAAAAATCAAATCCGAACATGAATGGAAAACGAAGCCAGAGAGTATGGACGGGTTCTTATCTAACCTTTCACAATGGGAATGGTTTAAATGGCGGCAAAGGCTCAACCAAAGTATGGGCTGGGACTGAGCGATGGAACAAAAGGATGCGTGAAGAATGCCGGAATCTATATTGCAAGAACAACTCATTGTCGGACGTGAAAGCTTTGGCCGATTGACGGAACCAGAACTGGCCGGCGCCACTCATTTTGCTTTTGGTGTGGACCGAAATTTTGTTCGCGGCATGGGAGTCGCAATCGTTTCAATTCTCGCCAACAATCCTGAGCGGCGCTTCGTCTTTCATATCTGCGCCAGCTCGATCAATAACGATGACGTGCCGAAACTCAAACAAATAGTGCAACGCTGGGCTACCGTCATTCATATTTACCAGGTCGATGATGGTTTGCTTGCAAATTTCCCGACTTTCGAGCACTTACCGGTGGCAATTTACTATCGTATTGTTTTGGCGCATATTCTGGCAGAACAAGTTCGACAGCTGGTTTACCTCGATGCGGATATCGTTTGCTTGGGGAATGTGGACGAGATATTGTCGCAAGATTTCGGCAATCACGTGGTGTGTGTTGTAGCCGAGGATCATGCGGCGCGAGTGGAGTGGTTGCAGTTGCAGCACGAGCGATATTTTAATTCGGGAATGATTTTTATCGACCTGGAAAAATGGAAAAAAAACGGTTATTCGCAACAAGTATTGCAATGCCTGGAACACAATAGAGATCGTTTTACTTTGCCTGATCAAGACGCATTGAACGTCGTGCTGGACGGAAAAGTGAAATTTCTGGATTCACGCTGGAATTATTTTTATGACATGGGCCATCAACAAGAAGAAATTCCTGCGGATACGGTTTTTTTGCACTATTTTGGCGCGATCAAACCCTGGGAAGTCATCTGCCATCACCCGATGCAGAAGCACTACCAAAAGTACGAACGGATGTCGCCGTGGGTTGATAGCCCGCCGCTAGCGCCGATTACCGCCAGTAAGATGGAGCGCTATGCCAGAGAGCTGTGGCAACAGGGGGAGTTTCGCCAGGCTTTGTCCTGGTATGGACGATATGCTGTGGAAAAATTTCTGTAACGCTGGTCTTTGGTAATTACCTTCCTACCACATGCACCGGTTCCATCAGTCGGCTCAGCTCTCCTTGCAGTAACGCCGCCCGGATATCTGCCGGCGGGATGTTTTCCTTCCAATAGTTCCAGCTATATCGGACCTGCAAGGCCGCGCCGCGGTCCGGCAGGTTCTTTTTTAGCGCCTGCAGGTCAGTGTCGGAAATAAAGACCAATCCGTCCCGTTCTGCCAGAAACCGCTGAATGACTGGGGCAGTACGCGATTCAGCGATGGGACGGCCCAATTGATAGGAAAAAAACCATAACTGTTGCGACAGACGACCGGTTTCAATCCGGGCCGCCGCCACCGGGCGGGAAGAAGCGCGCAGTTCACGGGCAATGTGCTGCGGCAAACGGCCATCCGTCAGCGTGTCAATTCCCTGAGCCAACATGACGACAGCTAGGGCATATGCGACCAGCATCGAAGAAACTTTGTCGCGCCAGGCAAAACCGGTGCTTGCTGCCAGCGATAATACGGCCAAAATGAAAAAGCAGCGCTGGACCAGTGAGAACGGTGCATTCCAGACCAAAACCGACAACACGGCTGCCGGCAATAAAAACAACAACCCGGTCAGCCTTAGCGGCAACTTGAAAACCCATCTGCGGCCATATTCGTGCAACATCGCCGCCGTCAGCAAGCTGGCCGGCGGGACTACAGGCAACAGATACCAGGGCAGACGAACCCGCGGAATCAGATAGACCAGCATGATCGCTGCCGCCCAGAATAGCGCCAGGGCATAAGGGAACTTGGCGATACGGCCCTGCAGCGGCAGTGCCGCCAGTGCCGCCA
>CAZOJA010000233.1:0-3963 GCA_964579955.1 uncultured Veillonellaceae bacterium
TGAGTTCCACATATTTCATCATAACAAATTGCTTTCGACATCTTACTCACTTCCTTTAAGAAGTCTTATCTTGACTTTATTATAAATCATCTTCGGCAAAATGTAAATGATATTTTTTATCAATTTAATCACGTTAATTCATAGTGGCGTTCAATATAAAGGAAAAACAGTATGCAACGCGAATGTTACTAATTGATATCAAAATCAATCAAGAAAGGACGGAATATGAAACAAAAAGAAGTCGTGGAATGGAAAAGCATTGTTTTGCCTCATGATGGGATCGGCGAACTTATGTTGTTTATCGCTTCCGCCCGGGAAACGATTGACGGCAAGTTTTTTAAGCTTCAAGACCCGTTGGTGATTGAGGGCTTGATCATGGCGCACGCTAAAGGGGTGCATGTCCGGGTCATGCTGAATGCAAAACGATCTGACGGTTCGCGCGTGAATGACCACGCCTTTGATACGCTTCAGGCGGCCGGTGTTGATGTGCGATGGACAAATCCGCTGTTTGTCGTGTCCCATGAGAAAAGTATTCTCGTTGACCAAAAGAAAGTATTGGTTGGTACATTCAATACCTGTACGGCCTGCTTTGTAAAAGTGCGAGACTATGCATTGATCACCAATGACCCTGTGGTCGTTGACGAATTTCACCGCTGTTTTCAAGCGGATTGGGACGAAATGGAGTTTATCCCGGCGCCAGAGTCGCCGCTGCTATGGAGCAATGTCAATTCACGCAAGAAAACGATAGAGTTTATTGATTCAGCCCAGAAAACTCTTGACGTGCAACACCCCAAGCTGGTTGACGCTTCGATTCTTGACCGTCTGTTGGCGGCTCATTTCCGCGGCGTCAGGGTAAGGTTTCTCTGCGGCGGTGGCAGCGGTCTCAGTCATTGGGATTTTCTCGAGTGTTTTTCTGCCTGGCGGATTCTTGTGCGCTGCGGTATTCGGATTCGGCATCAGAAAAAACCGAAGTTGCATGCCAAATTAATCGTAGCTGATGAAAAAAGCCTGTTGGTCAGTAGCTTCAATCTAGACCGCAGTGCATTTGATTTGCGACGGGAAGTCGGACTGATCACCAGTCATCCGCAAGCCGTGGAACGGTTGCATGCGCAGTTTCACGCCGACTGGAAGGCATCTCGGCTGTATCAGGTTCCTGAACCGATGGAGGCGTTTGCTCTTAGCGCCAAGGAAAAAGATGTAGTGCCGGAGATGAGAGATGATTGAGAGGCCTTCCCTTGCTTTGATCGCCCGTAGCTACTTGAGAATCGCGCTGTCAAGTTTCGGTGGCGGGCTGTCGGTGTGGACGCAGCAAATCGTTGTAGAAGAACTGCGATGGATTGATGACCGGGAGTTCCTAACCGGGCTGGCAATCAGCCGGATGCTGCCTGGACCCACCATGGTCAATTTTGCAGTTTACCTTGGTTCCCGATTGCGTGGTGTGCCTGGTGTTGTTGCCGCATTGGCGGGACTGTTGGCAGTGCCGCTGATCATTGCTGTTGTTTTGGGGATGTTGTACTTTGAGTTTCAGCATGTCCCGAGGTTGCAACCGGCGCTTGCAGGAATGGCCGCTGCGGCAGCCGGCATGACGATTGGCATGGGGATAAAAATGCTCATGCGTCGCCCCGGGAATATCTTTGAGTTGTTATGTGTGATTGCGGCTTTTCTTTTGATTGGCGTGATGCGGGTTCCACTGGTCTTGTCCCTGTTGATATTGGTTCCCTGCGCTGTTTGGCTGGCAAAAGGTGACGCGAAATGAACCTCGATGCTATCTATGAGCTGATACTGTTTTTCGGTGGATTGTCGCTGGTTTCTTTTGGCGGCGGCAATGCCGTGATTCCGGAAATTCAGCGGCATGTCGTGCTTGTGATGAACTGGCTGAGCGATGCCGAATTTGTCGCATTATATGCAATTTCGCAGTTGGCCCCGGGTCCCAGTTCTCTGTTCGTCGCGCAGATCGGATGGCGGATTGCCGGCTGGCCCGGTGCCATTGCCGCGATTTTTGGGATGTATCTGCCATCCTCCGTTTTGGTATTTCTGGTGGAACGGAGTTGGCACCGGCTTCGTGACCGCAACTGGCTTGCCCGACTGGAGAACGGGTTGGCGCCGATTACGATTGGCTTGATTTTTTCTGGGGGATGGGTCGTGGCCCAAGAGGTCGGTCAGGATTGGATCGGTTGGGGAATCGCCGGCGGAATGGCAGTATTTGTTTCGCAAACCAAGCAGAATCCACTGCCGCTGGTCCTGTTGGCTGGACTGGTCGGCATGCTTGCCTGGGGCTGAAAGAAAAAGCCTCATAATGGTGACCTGCGTTGACGATCAGCCACCGTTGACATTGCAATGTATATGAGTATAATCAAATATAAGAATTCGATGAAGAGTACGGTTCGACCGTGGAATTCCGACAAAGCCGGGAGGCGCTAAGGTGAAGGAAACTGATAGGTATCACCGCATCAATACCGGGAATGAAACCGTGTTGTTGCCTCTTGTACCGGATATGCGCAAACTCTATGTCGAGGTCACGTCGGAGTGCAATTTTTCCTGCATCACCTGCATCCGCCATTCCTGGAGCGATGAAACGGGCCGAATGTCGACGGATGCTTTTGAACCTCTTTTGTTAGGTTGTAAAGAGCTGCCTGATTTGCAGACGATTCACTTCGGTGGGTTTGGTGAACCGCTGACCCATCCGGACATCGCAGACATGGTTGCTTGCTGCAAACGAGCCGGTTTTGCGGTGGAGATGATCAGCAACGGGTCGCTGTTGACCGAGACGAGACTCGAGGCGTTACTGACGGCCGGACTGGATTATCTGTTTGTTTCGCTGGACGGTTCGGACCCGCAGAGCTACGGGGAAATCCGCCCTGGCGCCGATTATCAGGCCGTGGTGAGCAATATCAGGCGATTGCAGCAAATGAAAAAACTGCGGGGAAGCGTGCTGCCGAGATTGGGAATCGAATTTGTCGCGACCCGGTCAAACTTTTCCCGGTTGCCGTATCTGCGCAAAGTGGTTGACGAATTGCAGTCGGATCGACTGATCGTAACCCATATGTTACCCTACCATCACTCGATGCAAGACGAAATACTCTATGACCAGGGGGTCGATTTTTCTGGATTCGGCTGGGAGTCGCCGCTGCTTTCCGTTAAGGCCGCTCCGGCGATGAAACTGGAGACCCGCAGGTTCTGCCGGTTTGTCGAGGGGCGGGCGGCAGCGGTCACCTGGCAGGGGGAGGTCGCGCCCTGTTATGCGTTGATGCACAGTTATGACTGTTATATCTTCGGACGCAAAAAGTCTATGTTGGCAAAAAGTTTCGGTAATGTCCGGCAACGCAGTCTGGCCGAGATCTGGACCGATCCGGCCTATGCCACCTTCCGCTGGATTTCCCGCAATTCCCTTTATCCGTCCTGCACGGATTGCCGACAGGTGGAGGGCTGCAATCTGGCCCAGACCAATGAGGGCGACTGTTGGGGGAATAGCCCTTCCTGCGGCGATTGTCTGTGGGCGCGCGACCTGATCCTCTGTCCTTAAGGGCAAGCGAATGACAGGGAGGTTTTTATGGAACTGGTCGATGTACTGAAAGCCATTGCCGATGAAACCAGGCTGCGAATTTTGAATGTGCTCTGTCAGGAAGCTCTGTGCGTCTGTGATTTGGAAGCCGTGCTGAAACTTAGCCAGTCCAACGCATCGCGGCATTTGATGAGACTGCGGCATTGCCGGCTGATTGTCGCAGAGAAACAGGCCCAGTGGGTTTATTACCGAATCAATGAGAATCTGTGGCATACACATCCGTTTGTCAAAGTGTTACTAGAACAAGAGCCGGGAAGAATCGCAAAATTTCAGCAGGATTTGGCAAGGCTGCGGCTGTATCGCGAACAGGGCGGCGGTTGTGAGGCGCGATAAAACAGTTTTACAGGGGAGGCGATAACATGGCAGCAAGCAAACAATTGTCTTTTCTCGATCGGTTCCTG
>CAZOJA010000234.1:0-3957 GCA_964579955.1 uncultured Veillonellaceae bacterium
TTTGCTTTATGTTTGCGTGGAAAAGGCGCGACTAAGAATCATGGGAAAATGAACAGTGAAGTAACGGGAGAAGAGAAGAACTGTATGATGCCAAAAATGGCGGTTGAAATCGTACTGTCATATTCAGGGCCTGTAGCGAAATTTCTGTTGTTCATTTCAGTGACAGATAACGATTTATGTAAAATATAAAAAAGACGACCGGACAATTTCCGGTCGTCTTTTTGCAGTTATAATCCGGTATATTTAGCAGTCGAACACTTTGCCGGGATTCAGGATCAGGTTGGGGTCCCAGGCTTTTTTGACCGCCTGCATCAGCTTAAGTTCCACCGGGTCGGTGTATTCGTGGAACAGGGCTTTCTTTTTATAGCCGATGCCGTGTTCGCCGGACAGTTTGCCGCCGAGCGGATAGACATAGCTGAAAATTTCCTGATGGATCCTGGCCAGTCGCTCCGGCCAATCTGCCAGAGGCACACTGCCCTGCAGGATTGACAGGTGGATGTTGCCGTCTCCGGCATGGCTCACCGTACGCGCCGCCGCGCCATGTTTTTCGCAAATGCCGGCCATGTGTTTCATCGCTTCCGGCATTTTGTCGATGGGCACCACGATGTCTTCATTGCTGTGAATCAGCGTTTCGTGCCGCACCGCTTCGGCGAACGATTTGCGGGCTTTCCAGATTTGCGCCGAGTTGGCGACCAATAGTTCCAGACCGCCATGGGCCGAGCACAGCTCGTCAATGCGCATGGCGTAGTCTTCCAGCTTTTCTTCGCTGTCGCCTTCGATCTGGATGATCAGGTAATTGCCGTTTTCATCATATGGCAGCTTTTCATTGATGAAGCGTTCGACGCAGCGAATCGCCACATTGTCCATGAACTCCAGGCAGGTCGGCGTAATGCCGGACTGGGCGATGACATTGACAAACGCGATGGCGGAGTCCACATCAGGGAAGACAGCCAGCAGGTCCATCACATGTTGCGGTAAAGGAACCAATTTCAACGTGATTTCGGTAATGATGCCAAGTGTGCCTTCGGAACCGATGACCAGCTGCTCCAGGCAATAGCCGGTGGTGCTTTTATTCAGACGACTGCCGAGTTTGGTGATTTCACCGGTGGGGGTGACTACTTCTACCTGATAGACCTGATGGCGTGTAGTGCCGTACTTGACGGCCTTATTGCCTCCGGCATTGGTGGCGACATTCCCGCCGATAAAGCAACTGTCGCCGCTGCAGGGATCACCGGCATACAGCAGTCTGTGTTTGGCGGCGGTTTGTTGGACTTCTTCGGTCCGGGCGCCGGCCTGCACGACCATGAACATGTTTACCGGGTCGATTTCAAGAATTTGATTCATTTTTTCCAGTGACAGGATGATGCCGCCGTAAATCGGCACCGCGCCGCAGGCCAGTCCGGTTCCGGCACCGCGCGGCACTACCGCAATCAATTCGCGATTGGCCAGTTTTACCACGGCGGCGACTTGTGCTGTCGTTTCGGGAAATACGACAACCTCCGGCATGTGATGATATCTTGGGTCGGTCACTTCATCATGGCTGTAGGGCTGCATCCGGTCGACATCGTCAATGACATTCTTGTCTCCGAGGATGGTTCGCAGTTCTGCCAAGATATCGTCGGTCAGTTTGTTGTAAGTCGGCATGGGGCTCCTCCTCTATTCGGTTGATTTCTGCTACCATTAAGATTATAAATGGGGGCGAGGCATTTCAGCAACACGCATGAGCGTGTCTACACAACCCTGACTACGGAAAGTACCTGCCTTTCAGCCACATCAGGGCGATGCCGGATAGCAGGCCGGCGACAAACCCGACCGAGATCATCTTGTAGTTCCAGGTTCGTTCTTCCCATTCCTCGATCTCGGCCAGCGCCAAGGCGTCGGCTTCGGCTTTGGCGGCGTCTTCAGCCGCTTTGCGCAGTTCACGATTGTTATAATAGGAGTAGGCGGCGGGATTGACTCGGACGAACGGCGTACCTTTGATGCGCCGGGCCGAAAGATTGATCAATCTCTGGGATTCAAACTTTTCCAGGATTCGAAGAATATCATCGCGATCCAGATTCGGATGCGCTTTCTCCAAAGTGTAATGCAGGCTGAAGAAATTCCCCTGATTCTTATCTTCATCCAGGAGTGTTTTCAGCACTCGGTCCTTATCCTCCACGTGTCGACACCTCCGCATGATGTTTTCCACAAATCATCGAAAGAGTCCTGCTTCTTGGGATGAACCCGGGTTATAATGAGCGCCGGGAGGATAAATGCCAATCCTTACCGAACTGATGTAAGCAAACTGTGCAGTAAATCGAAAAACGGAAAATCTCAAATAAGGCAGGGAACAGGAATGCCAGCGATTGTCGTCATCGCCCCGCACCAGGAAATCAGTGACATTGTTCACGAGATCGGCCTGCCGGAAACTGAGGCTGGTTGCATTACCGCCCGGATGGAGCAGGGAGTCATCGCAGCCCGTGCCGCCGTCGCAGCCGGTGCGCGGGTATTGGTCAGTCGTGGTCTGACATACCGGATGATCGTCGATGCACTGCCGCTGCTTCCCTGCGTCGAAATCAAAGTGAGCGGTTACGATGTCCTGCGGGCCTATTCTCAGGCAACGCAAAGCGGCCACCGGCCCGCCGTCGTGGACCGGCAGGAGGTTGTCGACGGATTTGTCAGCATCGAATCAATTTTGCAGTCGGAGTCGTCGACGGTCAAGATTCCGCTGAAAGACGGTCAACAAGTGCGGGCGGCGGTTGAAGCGGCCGTCCAGGCAGGCGCTGACTGTATTATCGGCAATCAGGCAGTGGTGCAGGAAGCGGAACGACGCGGGCTTTACAGTTTGTTGGTCCGATCGGGACAAGAATCGGTCCGCGCTGCCATGTACACGGCGCAGATCATACTCGGCCGGTTAAGGATGCAGGAAACGAACGCCCGTCAGATCGACACGATCATTAATGCGGTGGAATACGGCATCCTGGCAATCAATATGCAGGGCGAAGTCACCGCGATCAACACCGAAGCGCGGCGATTGCTGCAGAGGGGTAACGACGGCGGCCATGAAACGGCACTGATCAAGAAAATGCTGTTGGCGGGGCAGGCGGGTGAAAAACGGACCGGGATGATTGAAAGAATCGGGCCGCATACTGAAATCGTGATCAATTTCCATCCGATCGTCGTGCATAGCACGACCGTCGGGCTGGTGGCAACCCTGCAGGAATTGCGTCAGCTGCAGGACATCGAGCAAATCACCCGGCGGGAATTGGTGAGGCGCGGACGGGTGGCAAAGCATTCGTTCGCTGAAATCCAGACCCAGGTTCCGCTGATGCGTCGGGTGATCGACGATGCAAGGCGTTTTGCCGCTTATGATTCGCCCTTGCTGATTATGGGGGAAACCGGTGTCGGCAAAGAATATTTCGCTCATGCGGTCCATCAGGCGAGCCGCCGCAAAAATGGCCCGTTTCTTGCGGTCAACTGCGCGTCGATTCCGGAGAGCATTTTGGAGAGTGAATTGTTCGGCCATTCGGAAGGAGCATTTACCGGTTCCCGGCGCGGTGGCAAGATGGGACTGTTTGAGCAGGCTCATGGTGGCACGATTTTTCTCGATGAAATCGGTGAAATGCTCGAACAGTGCCAAGTGCGCCTGCTGAGGGTATTGCAGGAATATGAAGTTTACCGTCTGGGCGATAACCGCACAATTCCGGTCGATATCCGCGTGATTGCGGCGACCAATCGGGACCTGTGGGCTTTGGTCAAACATCGCAAGTTCCGCGAAGATCTCTATTATCGGTTGGAGGCCTTGACGATCGAAGTTCCGCCGCTACGGGAACGCAAAGCGGATATCGATATGTTTGTCCGCCATTTTATCGATCATTTCAACCGGCTGTATATGGCTTCGGTGACCGAGATCCGTTTGGATGCGTTGCAGGTACTGAAAGAATATGACTGGCCGGGCAACATCCGCGAACTGCAAAA
>CAZOJA010000235.1:0-3957 GCA_964579955.1 uncultured Veillonellaceae bacterium
CCTGCGGCCGCTGCATTATTAGCCGATTCGGGACCCGCGACACCTTCAATCGCTCCTTTGCCAAACTCTTCCGGTTGCTTGGCCATTCCTTTTTCCACACGATACGAAACCAGTGAGGACAAAATCGCCGCCGGGCCAGGAATCAGTCCAATGGGAAATCCGATAAAAGAACCTCTGACGATCGGCCAAACCGACTTTTTAAGTTCCTCCCGGCTGGGATAAAGTTCCCGGAATTTTACTTTGATCATCTCTCCCACGTCGTAGGGCTCCACTGCAATGGCAAAAACTTCAGCCATCCCGAACAGCCCCATCGCACAGGGCAAAAATTCAATTCCCCGGGTAAGCTCCAACACGTCAAAGGACAGCCGGTTAAACCCCGTAAGTACATCAATGCCGATGGAACTGATCATCATCCCTAGGGTAAAGACCAGAAACGCCTTCAAAAACGAGTCACCGGACAGATTGCTGAGCACCAGCATACCAACCAGGCTTATGGCAAAATACTCGGGCGGACCAAAAGAAAGTGCCGCCCGGCCTAGTGGTGGCGCAAACAACATTAACAACAGCACGCCAACGGTGCCTGCAACCCAGGAACCGATTCCAGCCACGGCCAGCGCGGCGCCCGCCCGGCCTTTTCTTGCCATTTGGTAGCCATCCAGACAGGTCACAACCGACGCCGCTTCGCCAGGCACATTGATCAGAATCGACGTCGTCGAACCGCCATACATGGCGCCGTAATATATTCCCGCCAGTAAAATCAGGCTGGTTCCTGCATCCAACCCGTAGCTGAATGGCAAAAGCAAAGCCATAGCACCTACCGGGCCGATTCCCGGCAATACCCCGACAATCGTGCCAATCAGCACGCCGATGAAACAGGCCAGCAAATTATTAAATGATAGGGCCAGGACAAACCCGTCCATCAAGTTGCTCATCACTTCCATTGTCAACGCCCCCTCTCTTGAAAACTTAGAATAAGCCGCGCGGCAATGGCACTTCCAACATGACAACGAACAACAGGTAGGCAACCGCCGAGCTGGCCGATGCCAACGCAACCGGTCTCACCCAACCCTTTGCGCCAAGAACTTTCGTCAGCACAAGTACCAGCATGAATATCGCAATATTAGCGCCCAAATTCTCAAAGAAGGGAATAAATAGCAGACTGGCTGCCAAATAGATCAAGAACCGAAGCAACCCCGGCTTCGGTATGTTGACCGCCTTACCGTCCGCAGGGGCAAGCATTGAAGTCAGCAGCAGTTTAAGCGAGGTTGCCAGCCCCAGCATTCCCAACACAGCTGGAAAAAAAGCCGCTCCTGGCTCATTCACCGAGCCTAACTCATCCATTTGCCAGACAAAAAACAAATAGCCCAGACACAATAAGGCTATCACGAATGAAAAGATGCGTTCCGCCTTTTGCACTCCGCCAACCTTCTTTCACACAAATTCCCAACCACACTTTTGCTAGTTACTCGCAAATTTCACCTTTGCCATTTTTGCTCCGAGCAACAAGGATGCGGTCATACTCTGGCTATCAGCAGTCCCTTTACCAGCCTTGCCAAAGGCGGTTCCATGGTCCACCGACGTACGGATATACGGTAAGCCTACCGTGACGTTCACCCCTGTTTCAAACCCCAGCACCTTAAGCGGAATATGGCCCTGATCATGATACATGGCCACTACGATATCAAAATGTCCTTTGATCGCAGCCCGGTAGAACACCGTATCCGGCGCAATCGGGCCACTGACATCAATGCCTTTCGCTTTCGCCGCTTCCACCGCCGGCTGGATTTCTTCCGCATCTTCCGTACCGAACAGACCACCTTCGCCCGCATGGGGATTTAATCCGGCGACAGCAATCCGCGGTTGCTCTATACCTAGCATTTTTACTGCTGCATCCGCAAGTTCAATCACCCGTAAAACTCGTTCTTTTTTGACCAAATCACAAGCTTTGCGCAGTGACGAGTGGGTAGAAACATGGATCACACGCAACGGACCCCCGGTCAGCATCATGGCAAAATCTTTCGTGCCTGCGAGATGAGCCAAAATTTCCGTGTGTCCGGGGAAGTGATAGCCGCCTAAATTTAACGCTTCCTTATGCAACGGTCCGGTCACTACGGCGTGAATTCTCTGCCGTAAAGCAAACCCAACTGCTTTTTCTATATATTCATATGCAGCCTTGCCGGCTCGTGCATCCACTGTCGCAAAAGGTAAATCAGCCGGCAGATTATTTAGGTCGATAATATCAATGACGCCAAAATCATTGCCGCCTTCTTCCGGTTCCGCCACAACCCGGCACTGCAGATTCGTGCCAATGATTTTCACAGCTCGCTGCATTATTTTCAGATCGCCGATCACTACCGGTCTGGCTACTGCGTACAGAGACGGATCACCTAAAGCTTTCACAATGATTTCCGGACCACAACCAGTCGCATCGCCAAGAGTAATCCCCAATATTGGTTTCATAGATCCACGCTCCTGCTCTTTTTTATTATGTATTTTGCAATCACTTGAAAAAACCATTCACATAATCATTGTTGTATACAACATATATCAACTCTATTTAGCTAAATGTTATATTATGCGTTCATCACTTGTCAATTAAAATAGGCAAATATTTTAAATTTGCTGATTTCATTGAATTTGCTTGACAAAACATTTTATGCTGGTCTATTATTTTGTTGTATACAACAATTTCCGGACCGAGAAAAATACTGGAGGCGCAACCGCCATGGAGCTCGCAAAGCTGGATAACTCCAATCTTTGGGATAAGACATATATCATCCTAAAAGAGCTGATCGTTCGCCGCGAATTTAAGCCCAATGAAAAATTGTCGATTCCTGAACTGTCGGCCAAGCTGGGAGTTAGCCGGACCCCGCTGCGCGATGCGTTGACCCGGTTGGAAATGGAAGGCCTGGTAAAAACGATTTCCAAGGTCGGCACTTTTGTCAATGCGCTTTCCATTGAAGATGTGCTTGATATTATCGACACCCGTCTGATGCTCGAGTATTGGGTCGTGGAAAAGCTACCCTTGTTGCCGGAAAAAGACTATTGGCAAAAACTGCAAAAGTTGGAAGACGTTCTGATTGAAGCTGCGCGTTGCGCCGAAAATCTTCCTTTGGGTTCATATCTGCGCTCCGATTATAACCTTCGTTTTCATATGGAATTTATCAAAATGGGCAACAATCAGAAGAACACCGACATTTACTTGAACATGATGAATTATCATTATCTCGCGTCGGAAAACTCCCTGTTCACCAGAGAAATGGTCACGAGCGCCATTGATCAGCATTATGCGGTCGTTGACGGCTTAAAGGCTAAAGATTTTACTGCCGTGCGGCGTGCAGTCAAGGCACATCTCGATGATGCAAAAGAGAAATTGATTGCCAGATTGTTGGCAAGTGGCGGACAAATCTGACTGTTCGGCCACTCACCGGTGCTTTTGCGCAGTAAAAGCAGATTTTCATCTCTACGATTAATCTGCGAACATAAACAAACCGGGTACCCACCGACGATTTAATCGCGGTATGGTACCCGGTCATATTTATTTACCCCATGGATAGAGATTTATCCTATCCTTTATTTCCCTGCTAGCTTTTGATAGACTGCCAGTCTCTCCTTTGCATCCTGTTCCGCTTTATCATACAAGGCCTGCGCGGCTTCCGGGAACTGACGACGTAGTCCGGAGTAACGAACCTCGCTGTCCAAAAACGCTTGAAAATTGGCTGTTGGCTCGGCTGAATCCAAGCTGAACGGATTCTTGCCCTTTTCCTTCCACTGCGGGTTAAACCGATACAGCGACCAATAGCCTGCCTCCACCGCCCGTTTTGCCTGTGCCTGGCTTTGGCCCATGCCGGCCTGGATGCCGTGATTGATGCAAGGGGAATAGGCGATGATCAACGAGGGTCCTGGATATGCTTCCGCTTCGCTGATCGCTTTGAGGGTCTGGTTCTTATCGGCGCC
>CAZOJA010000236.1:0-3910 GCA_964579955.1 uncultured Veillonellaceae bacterium
GCGTAATCACGGTCGCCAGCGGAGCGAGTTGCTCACTGATCGCCACCGCCGATTCCGGATGCAGCACTTCATCGGTGCCTTTACAAATCATGACCGGATCAATCACAATATTTTTCACCTGGTATTCTTTCAGTTTCCTGGCAACCAGCGAGATAATCTCGACCGTCCCCAACATGCCGGTCTTCATCGCATCTACGCCAATACCGCCCAGCACGGTATCAATCTGGGCTTCCAGCGCATTCAGCGGCAACGGATACACATCATGCGCCCAGTTGTTGGTGGGATTCTGGGCAACCAGCACAGTGATGGCCGTCATGCCATATACACCATACTCCTGAAACGTCTTGAGGTCCGCCTGCAAGCCGGCGCCGCCGCTCGTATCCGACCCCGCTATTGTGAGAGCCTTTGCTACATTCATTTCAAAAAAGCCTCCTGTCATCCACATCATATTTTCCGAATCGCTTCACGGCGAAACATGGTTGTATTATAAAATAAATCTGGTACTATTGAAATGTACAGAATTTATTTTTTAAATAAGGACAGATGCAAAAGGTGGACAGATTTATATGAGCATGCCGAACCTGATTCTGCTTGATCCGGCCAGCAAACAACCGCTATATTTGCAGCTGTACCAGCACTTTCGCCGCGAAATAGAACAAAACCAGCTGAAGGAAGGGCAAAAACTGCCCTCCATCCGCTGGCTTGCTCGCAGCTTATCCATTAGTAAGATCACCGTCGAAAAAGCCTACCAGCAACTCTTGTGCGAAGGCTATCTGAATAATGGAAACCGAACGCGGTACGAGGTCAACCGCTTCAGCGAGAACTCCTGGCCTGCGCCGGCCTCGCCGGCCACAACATCGCCGCAGCCGAGCCCGACGGCGCCGGTCCGCTACGACCTGGCCAGCGGCGAAATGGATATGGACGGCTTTGATTTTCCCCTGTGGAAGCGTTATATCAACAAGGCGTTTAGCGACCAAAACCGCCTGATGCGCTATGGCGATCTGCAAGGCGAGCTGGAGCTGCGGCGTCAGATCGCCGGCTATGTCCGCTCGCGCGGCGTCAATTGCCGCCACGAACAGGTCATCGTCGGACCCGGCGTGCAAAGCTTGCTCAATATGCTGGCCAGCATACTGAAACCCTACCACAACGGAATCGCCTTTGAGGAACCGGGTTTTAAAATCGGCCGGCGCATCTGGGAAGACCGCGATTTTAGCATCATTCCCGTCCGGCTCCGGCAGGGCGGCATCGATACCGACGAACTGGCCGCCAGTGGCGCCCGGCTGGTTTATGTCACCCCATCCCACCAGTTCCCCACCGGCTATATCATGCCGATCGGCGAGCGGATCCGGCTGCTCAAATGGGCCCGTGAAACCGGCGCCACGATCATCGAAGACGACTACGACAGTGAATTCCGCTACTTCGGTCGACCACTGCCGGCATTGAAAGCGCTGGATACCGAGGGAACCGTCATTTACATGGGCTCCTTTTCCAAAGTGATTCCGCCTTCGATTCGGATCAGCTATATGGTATTGCCGGACCGGTTGCTGGAAATTTATCAGAAACGAGTGCGGCTCTACAATCAATCGGCATCGACCATTGAGCAACTGGCACTGGCCCGCTACATGGCCGACGGTCATCTGGAGCGGCAGATCCGCCGGCTGAGAAAACTGTACAACGAGAAGCACGCGCTATTTCTGGACAGTATTCGCAGCATCCTCGGCAAACAGGTGGAAATCAACGAAACAGAGTCGGGCCTGCACATGGTGCTGACCGTGAAATCAGACCTGACGCCGAAAGAACTGTATGACAGGGCGCTGGCTAAAGGCTGCCGGATCGCCCTGTTGCAGGACTATTACCTGGGTGAGGCGCCGGTTGCGCCGTCCCAGATCATCCTGTATTTTTCCCGGATTCCGGCTGACGAAATGACCACAGCGATTCAGTTGCTGAAAGAAGCCTGGTTTTAATCATCACCTGATTTACATGAAAAAAAGCCGGTCAGTCTGATTAATAAAAATCGGCTGGCCGGCTTTGCGTTTTATGAAGTTACAGTCCATATATATTCCTGAGATCGGCGACAATGTCGGGGATGCGGGTGGATAGCTGGGGGATCGCATAGCCGACAAAAATCGGTGAAGTCACGAAACGCGGCATGACTTTGGCGGTAATCTGACCGTCGATGTGGTAGAAAAAGATATTGTAGCTGTTGCAGTGACGGTTGAAGTGGTTGAGCAAGTAGTGGGCGCAAATCTGCAGGTAATCGGCCATGTGGTCGATCTGCCCGAGATCGGTGAGCTTGACGTTAAGTTCGACAAAACCGATCAGCGGTTTGTCGGCGATGGACAGCGTAACTCCACCATTAGAACTGATTACTTCGCCTTCCAGGCTTTCCGGCGGAATGTTGGCGGTGTAGTCGATATGGCGCAGGCCGACGATCTGCATATGCGGGTGGCAAATCGTGCCGCCCGAGTTAGGCCCGTGATTTTTGAAGAACAGCACCGAAGTGAATTCACCGCCGGCGATCATATCCAGCCAGTTCCTGGTGCCAAAGCGGATCAACCGATACAGGTGGTCTTTCGGATACAGCGACAGCTCGCCCGCGCAGTCCTCGGTTTCGATAAGGACGGTCTGGAAGGTTTCCTGCAGCACCGGGTATTTGTTGGCAATGAGCAAGAGCGGTCCGTCGGCGGCGATAATGCCGGTCAGCTCGTCGCGATTGCAAAAGGGGCATTTGTGGCCAACATCTACCACGGTCACCGGTTTGGTCCCGCCGATTTTACTGTCAAAAACGAGGTGGGTATGCCTTGCGGTCATGCAGCAGTCTCCTTGCGGTCTAAGAGTATCTTGCCTTATTATAACACGAGCAGGATCAGCCTTGCAGGACAGCTCTGCCCTATCTAGTCCTAATTTTAGGGCGCCGCGACATGAGCCTTATATCGCTCCATCAGACCGGCAGTTGTTTGGTCGTCAGCAAGCACTTTATATTCGCGCCCCTCTTTAATCAATTTAAACCTCACGCGGCCGTCCCCAGTCCATCGGTTAGATGTGCGTGCGTTGTCAATTTTCACTCTCAACCAGGCTATGTCATTCACTCCACGCGGCTCGAGTATTCCCAGCGAAAGTACAGCAGTTTTTATCGCCGCAAAAAAACTATCATCGGGAGGTACTCCCCCGACACTCCAATTGTCAAACAAACTCATCACCGGCCCACCATTTTGAACTGGAAGTTTTGCCTTGCCTGAGGTGATTTCAGCCAGGATCTGCTGTTTAACTTTTGTCGGCTGCATCCTCGGAATCTTTTTTGCAACATCGGCCAAAATGCCGTCCACATCGACATACTGCAGAAACAATTCACCATTTTGCTCGTGAACGGCCCGGACGATTTCGCGCATGGCAAACTCTGGCGTGCCAGAAACAGCTTGGTTAGTATAGCTAAGCGTAATCGGATTGGTTACAGGTTTCTGATTGCTGCCAAACTTGCTGTGCAGCCAACTCTGTCCAAACATACTCATATCGATAACAATAACCGCCAAGAGTGCAACCAAATATATCTGCGCATTGGGCGGGATTTTTCTCATTTTTACAGCTTGTTGCAAAAGCATAATGCCTGCAGCCAAGAGCATAACATGTATTGCAGGGTTTATGACAAGTACGAATAGATAAAGAGCAATCCCATCCATTGGCCTATCTCCTCGTATCATTTATATCAGACAACTAGCGTTCGCCCGAAATAAACTTCAAAAATTTCCACAATATAGGAATATTATCAAAAACGGCAGCCTATTTCAACGAATTCAGCATAAACTGTGCAACAAAGTATGGCTGGTATCACCACAGACAAACTTATTCGCGTCCTTGTTGCCTCCGTCCCCTCTACTCCCCAAACAGTCCCCGGATCTCCGCTTCCGTCATC
>CAZOJA010000237.1:0-3901 GCA_964579955.1 uncultured Veillonellaceae bacterium
TACTATCGCTACTGAAGAATGAAACGGCTTTTCTCGCCAGTGTCGATGGCAATCAGCCGCGGGTCCGGCCGATGAAACCCTGGGTCGATCCGGAAGGCCATGTCTGGTTGTTCAGCCGCTTTGATACGAGGAAAGTTGCTGAATTCAAAGCAAACCCCCGTGTAGAACTTTGTGTTCTCGGCAAGGAACAGGAAGTGCTGACCATCACCGGCAGGCTGCGCGACGAGACCCGGCCGGGTTCGCCGGTGTTCCGGGCGACGCTGGATCTGATGTACGGATCGATGCCGGAAATGAAACTGTATTTCCCGGAGAATGATACAACCGGGTTGGTATTGTACCGGCTGGTCGTGCATGAAATCCGTTACATGCGCCAAGACTGCAACTTGGTCACCCGGGTCAACCTGCCGATGGAGCAGAATCCCGACATTGATCTGGCGCTTTGCCAGGGAGGGTTCTGCCTGCTTGAAGAATAGCTGAACGGTAATTACATATCTAGCAGGGTATGTCAAAAAAGCAGCGACAGAGTCTTGAAAAGCAAGACTGTCGCTGCTTTTTTTGCAGAAACAGGCAAATAATGCTATTATTTATATAAGTACATTAAGCAGAACTCATCAAATTGCATGTGACGTGCCGAGGGAAAAACCATGTTGCAACAAACCGGATTGCGTTTGCTGAAATTCGTTGGCTTTGCGGTGGCTCTGCTGTTTTTTGCAGAGTCTTTAGTCGTGGCTGCGCCGCGGATAATCCGCGCCGCTGACGATGCCGCCTACCCGCCGCAGATCATGCTGCGTGAAAACGGTCAGGCCGACGGGCTGGAAGCCGACCTGATCCGGGCTCTGGAACGGGAAACCGGCTTGCAGGTGGAATGGCAACTGGGAAGTTGGGCCGACGCAGTCCAGAAATTGCGCAATCGCCAGGTAGAAATCATTCCCGGCATGAATGTCACGGCAGAACGCAAACGTGAATTTTTGTTCACCCGGCCTTATTTCGAGGACCGGGTGGTACTATTTGTCGCGCAGGATAGCTATCACATCGTCGGCCTCGATGATTTGCGAGACCGGCGGGTCGGCATTCAGAAAGGTGAGGTCGCCGGGCAGTTGCTCAGACAACAGCGACCGGGCTTGAACTATTACGAGTATGACAGTCAGCGCGATTTGTTGCAGGCGGTGGCAGACAGGAGAATCGATGCGGCGGCGGCCAATTATTACGCAGGCAAGTACTGGCTGCGTCAGGCTGATTTGGAAAAGCAGGTCAAAACCAATGGCGAGAGTCTGTTTGTCAATCCGTTCGCCATTGCGGTCCACCCTGCCGAACCGGAGCTGCAGGCCCAACTGGACAACGCACTGGCGCGTTTGGAAGCCAGTGGCGAACTGCAGCGCATCAAAGACAAATGGTTGGGGGAAACAGCGACTTTTTGGGGGTTGTCGCGCCAACAACTGATCCACTACGGTGTGGTTGTTCTCGTACTGGCAGGCGTACTGGCGATGGCGGCGTTGTTGCTCATTCACTGGCTGCGCAGAAAAATTGCCGCGGCGACATTGACCATCTCCGACCAAAACTTGGAACTCCAAGCGGCTTATCAGCAATTGACGGCGCAGAATGAAGAACTGATCGCCCAAGGCGAAGAACTGATGTCGAGCGAAGCCAAGGCCAAAGCGCTGCTACAGGCGACGCCGGACATGATCGTGCGGCTCAGCCGCGAAGGGATTTACCGGGAGGTATATATTCCGCAGGGGACCGAAGTGTTTAACATTCATTCGATGCGGACCGGGCAGAGTATCTACCAGTCGATTCCGTCCGCACTGGCCGACAGGTTCATGCAACTGATCGAAGCGGCCTTGACACGGCAAACGATGCAGACGATTGAATATGATTTGCCGATCAATGGTGAACTGGCCTTCCGCGAAAGCCGGATCATACCGATGGCAAAAGATGAAGTGATGGTCATCGTCCGCGACCTGACGGAAAAAAGAGCGACCAGCCAGGCTTTGGAAGAAGCGCACCGTCGCCTGCAAGAGCAACATGAACAGTTGCAGGCCCATAATGAAGAATTGTCGGTTCTATACTCCAAGCTGTCTGTGTCCGAATCCACGCTGCGACAGAAAGTCTCAGAACTGGAACAGAGCCAGCAGAAGCTGGCTGCCAGCGAGGAGCGCTTCCGTCTGGCGCTTGACGCCGTGAACGATGTGATTTACGACTGGGATTTGCGAAGCGGCAAGGTTCAGTGGTCCGACCGCTGGGAGCAGCGGCTCGGGTTTTCATTTGGCGACGCAGGGATTACGATCGCCAATTTCAATGAAGTGGTGCACCCTGCAGACCGCGAACTGCGGTTCAAGGCGCTGGAGGAACATCTTTCGGGCCGGGCTGAGTATTATACGGTCGAATATCGGCTGAAAACGAAGCAGGGCAGCTATTTTTGGGTGCTCAGCCGCGGCAAGGCCCTGATGGACGCGCAGCAACAACCGATGCGGATCGTGGGTTCCTTGACGGACATTACCGAGATGAAACAGCGGGAAAGCAAAATCCGCCAGTTGGCATACAGCGATGCATTGACAGGGCTGGCAAACCGGACCCGTTTCCTTGAGGAACTGCAGGAACAGTTGCAGGCTGCAGCGACTACGCCGCTAAACGGGTGCGTTTTATTCGTCAATATCGATAATTTCAAGAACATCAATGATTCGTTCGGTCATTCCTGTGGGGACGATCTGCTGCGCGAAGTGGCCCGCCGGCTTTCTGCCGTGATTACCGGTTCCAATGTCCTGGCCCGACTGGGGGGCGATGAGTTCGTCGTATTGTTGAAGAACGAACGGCAGGCAGAGGGATTTGCCGAAAACATCCTTACGATTTTCAGCAAGCCCTTTGAAGAATGCGGCCACAAATTCTTGCTGTCGGCCAGTATCGGAATCGCCCGGTTCCCGGACAATGGACTGGTGGCAGGCGATTTGCTGCGGTGCGCCGATACGGCGATGCATGCGGTCAAGCGTGCCGGCAAGAATGGCTGGAAATATTATGATAACGCGATGCATGAAGCTGCTCTGACGAAAATCCGCATGGAAAACCATTTGCGGTTTGCCTTGAAAAATGATGAATTTTCCTTGCATTACCAGCCGATTGTTGACAGCTCCGGGACGCAAGTGCTGGGAATGGAGGCGCTGCTGCGCTGGCGCAATGCGGAGCTGGGCATGGTGTCACCGGCCGAGTTCATTCCGCTTGCCGAGGAAACCGGTCAAATCGTATCCATCGGTGAATGGGTACTGCGTTCCGCTTGCATGTTCGGCGAAACACTCAGACAGACCGGTTATCCTCAATTGTTCGTGTCCGTGAATATTTCACCCCGGCAATTGACACGGGATGATTTTGTCGCACAGGTCCATGATGCGCTGCACGAAAGTGGATTGGCGCCCAGCGCCCTGGAATTGGAGATCACGGAAACGTCCCTGGTCGAATCGTTCGCCCTGTGTACGCGAAAACTGCAAGAACTGCGTGATTTGGGCGTCCGGGTGGCACTTGATGATTTTGGCACCGGGTATTCTTCGCTGACTTACCTGAAACGGCTACCGATTCAGGTGGTGAAAATCGACAAATCCTTTATCGATGATGCAACCGCCGAATCGGGCAGTACGGCGATCCTGGGAACCATGATCGATCTGGCGCATGAGCTTGGCCTGCAAGTGGTCGCAGAAGGCGTGGAAAGCGAGTCGCAATTGCAAATTCTGGCCGAACGACGTTGCGATATGATCCAGGGATACTTGATCAGTCGACCTTTGCCAGCGGCAAAACTGAGTTCCTGGCTGGCTCAGCAAGGCGGTCGTTGAGTTTTCACACAAGAAAAAACCGAATCCGTCTCCGACCCGCCGATAGCGTTGCCGTTACAGATTCGGTGAATTTTGTTTGAGTCTGT
>CAZOJA010000238.1:0-3896 GCA_964579955.1 uncultured Veillonellaceae bacterium
CCCCTGCTCCCAAGGCAGGTGCTCTACCAAACTGAGCCACGCCCCGTCGATGCGAGGTTTATTGTACTACAGTTTATTCAGGAGTGTCAAGCATTCCTATTGCTTTTTGCGGCAATTCCCCATTCCTCTTAGCGCCCAATACGCGCGGCTGCTCGGGCACGAACCTCTTCCGGGTCAATTTTTATCCGCGCAACATCAGTTTCAACCGCGACTTTGGCTACAGCAGCGGCAACTGCCGGAGCTACACGCGGATCAAATGCGTCGACAACGACAAAGTCATCGCGCAAATCTTTCTCCGGCACAAGCTCTGCAATCGCATAAGCAGCCGCCAGTTTCATCTCTTCGGTGATATTTTTGGCCCGCACATCAAGTGCGCCACGGAATAAACCAGGGAACACAGTGACGTTGTTCGTCTGGTTCGGTGCATCCGAGCGGCCGGAACCATATACACGGACGCCGGCAGCCATTGCCTCGGAATACATGATTTCCGGCACCGGGTTGGCCATTGCCAGCACAATCGAATCCTTGGCCATGCTGGCTACAATTTCTTTGCTGAACAAGCCGGGGCCGGAAACACCGATCAGCACGTCGGCACCCTTGGCCATCTCCACCAGATTCCCTTGCCGCTTATCCAGATTGGTGTTCCGGGCCAGTTGCTCCTGTATCCGGTTAAGTCCGGTCATCCCAGCATATAAAGCACCTTGCAAGTCAACCATAACCAGATTTTTGGCTCCGGCATTGACCAGCAGGCGTCCAATCGCAGTTCCAGCCGCGCCAGCGCCATTTACAACAATCCTGGCGGTTTCCAGTTCCTTCTTGACCAAGCGCAGAGCGCCAATCAAGGTGGCTAGGGCGGCAATCGCAGTTCCATGTTGGTCATCGTGAAAAACCGGAATATTCATTTCAGCTTTCAGTCGGTCTTCAATGTCGTAGCATTTCGGTGAGGAAATATCTTCGAGGTTAATCCCAGCGAATGTCGGTTCCAGCAATTTAACCATCTCGATGAATTTTTCCGGGTCTTTGGTGTCCAGACAAATAGGAATCGCATCCACGTCAGCAAAAACTTTGAACAGAATCGACTTTCCTTCCATGACTGGCATCGCTGCAGCCGGACCAATATCACCTAGTCCGAGCACCCGTGTTCCATCGGAAACTACAGCCACCATGTTGCCACGACATGTCAGCTCGAATGACAGGTCAGGATTTGCCTTGATGTCTTTGCAGGGCTCCGCTACACCAGGAGTGTAAATAACGCTAAGTTCCTGTCGGGTTGTCAGTTTGGTTTTTGGGCAGGTGGACAGCAATCCATGGTGTTCTCTACGCAATTTCAATGCCTCTTCCCGGATATCCATCTTCATCCCTCAGCTCTCACTGTATTCATTTAACGCGGCATTGTGCGCCCCGCAAAATGTTGAATTAATATATTCTACATCGCCAGAACAATTCCTTCAGGGTAGGCTAATCAACTGAAAGCTAAGTTTCCGCGGGTTTTCCTGTAGTTCCAGAAGCCCAAAGCTACGCTGCTGACCCCTCCGCGGCTGGAAAACGCTGCCCGGATTAAAAAAATGAATCCCGCTTTGCGACCAAGTCGCCGCTTGATGAGTATGTCCGTAGATAACAATATCCGCTTCATAACGACCGGCCCAGTCCGCCAAATCTTGCGTGTCTTGCTTGACCCCATGTCGATGTCCGTGAGTCATCCAGATGAAAAAGCCGGCCATTTCAAAAAATTCATCCGGTTTAGCTGCTCCTCCTGCGTCGCAGTTCCCGGCCACAGCCAGTAGCGGAGCCGGACTGAGCGAAGCCAAATACAAACCGTCACGGCAAAAATCACCGGTATGCAGCCAGATATCGACGGATCCGGCCAAAGCCGCCACCTGTCTCATCGCGGCAAAATCTCCATGCGAATCGCCTACAACTCCGATCCGAACCATCTTACTCACTACTTTTCCCGCAACCTCGACAGCAGTTTTTGTTTCAACTCTTTTAAAGCATTGCCACGGTGACTGATCGCATTTTTTTCTTGCACCGTCATTTCCGCCAACGTTTTTTGCTGATCAGGCATCCAGAACAAGGGGTCGTAGCCAAAACCGCCCTCTCCTCTCGGTTCGGCCAGGATGATTCCTTCGCAGGTTCCCTCTGCCATTATCAGAGACCCGTCGGAACCAGCCAACGCCAGAACGCTGCGAAAACGAGCGGTGCGCTTTTCTTGCGGCACGCCCTCAAGTGCCAGCAACAGTTTTTGATTATTGGCAGCGTCCGTCGCCGTTTCGCCGGAATAGCGGGCCGAATACACACCGGGAGCACCGCCCAGAACATCCACTTCCAGGCCGGAGTCGTCAGCCAGGCAGTACTCGCCAGTGTTTTGGGCATAGTAACGCGCTTTCAAAATTGCATTTTCAAAAAAAGTCGCACCAGTTTCTTCCACATCCGCCAACGTTGCATCCGGCAGACCGGAGACCTCCAGTGGCAAATCTGCCAGTGCTTGTCTGATTTCACGAACTTTTCCTTCGTTTCGCGTGCCTGCGACGATCTTGCGCATCGGTTATCTCCCTACCCTTACCGCCAAATCGCCTAGCACCTCGCGTTGCATTTGCATCAGCTGCCGGATGCCCACTTCACCAAGCGCAAGCATCGCCTCCATTTCAAGACGGCTAAACGGCGCCTGTTCGCCGGTCCCCTGCACTTCGACAAAACTTCCGCCGCCAGTCATCACCAGATTCATGTCGACAATCGCCGACGAATCTTCCAGATAGCACAGGTCCAGAGCCGGACCTTCCTTTAAGATTCCTACACTGACCGCGGCCAGAAAATCCCTCACCGGAAATGTGGCTGCCTCAGCAAAGCCAATCCGGTTCAAAGCATCCACCAACGCAACGAACGCACCGGTAATCGAGGCTGTGCGTGTGCCGCCGTCGGCTTGGATCACATCACAGTCCAACCATATCGTGCGCTCCCCCAGTGCTTTCAAATCGACCACACTTCGCAGGGAGCGACCGATTAGCCGCTGTATTTCATGGGTTCTGCCAGTCAGTTTTCCTTTGGCCGATTCACGCTGGTTTCGGGTGCCAGTCGAACGTGGCAACAACGAATACTCGGCCGTCACCCAACCGCTGCCGCTGCCTTTAAGAAACGGCGGCACTTTTTCTTCCACGCTGGCGCTGCACAACACCCGGGTATCGCCTACTTCGATTAGCACTGATCCTTCGGCGAACTTCAGATAGTCTCGTTGCATTTTCAGCGGGCGCAGCTCATCTGCCGCCCGTCCATCCATTCTGTTCATCTAATATTACTCCTCTTCGATTTTTTCTTTTATATTCTTATACTCTGTCGCAGCAATCTTCCCGCTTGTCCTGCAAAATATAGTAAAGGTGATTGCCCTGGCGCTTTGCTTTTTGCAAGGCATCCTTGCCACGGTCCCGACAGGACGGGCAGGATTCTTTCTGCAAAATGGCGGCGTATGCAGTTTTTTTCTCGCCCCAACCGCCGTCCGATTTCGTCGAAATCGTCATAAAACCGGGACAATGCGAACAATAGTATAGTGTCTCCTGCTGGTGCTCCATAATCTGACTGTCATCATAATATATATCCCGTTCACGTTGCCAGCAATCGCCAGTCGCTGCCATTGCCGACCGCCGCAGCGATTCGCGGTCACGCCACTTGCCGCGCCAGTCGCTAATCAGCTTTTCGATATAGGCTGTCGTTGCCGCAGATTGAGCCGGCGCCCGGTCCAGGTCCGGTTCACTTACCCGACTGTAATCCAATCCCGCCATTGCCAGGATAATGCCGACATTCACATAAGGCAGCGCATCTTCAATCGAATAACCACCTTCCAACACTGCCACGTCGGCTCGCAGTTTCTCAGCCAATCGGGCATATCCTTGAGCAGTGACAGC
>CAZOJA010000239.1:0-3874 GCA_964579955.1 uncultured Veillonellaceae bacterium
GGACTTCGACGATGCGGGCCAGCATTTCGCGCCGGTTGGTCATGCAGGCGCCGCAATGCAGCACCAACTTGTATTCGCTGAGATTTTTCGGGAAGCTGAGGCCGCTGGAATGGTCGACGACCAGCTCGCCGCCGACGTGCTGCCTGAGCCAGCGGGGAATCTTCACCGTGCCGATGTCGTCTTCCACCCGGTGATGCGTGCAGGATTCGCTGATCAATACTTTGTCGCCCGGTTTCAGGTGGTCTATCGCCCTGGCGCCGCGTACCATCGTTTCCAGGTCGCCCTTGTAACGGGCGAACAGGATCGAGAATGAAGTGAGCAGCACATCCGGCGGCGTGTCGGCGTCGGCTTTGAGAAACACCTGCGAATCGGTGATCACGATTTTCGGTTTGCGGTTCAGGCTGGCGATGCACTCTTTCAGTTCGCGTTCTTTCACCGTGTAAGCCAGTGCGTCATGGTCAAGAATGTCGCGGATCATCTGGACCTGCGGCAGAATCAGCCGGCCAGCCGGCGCGGCCAGATCGATCGGTACGCACAGAACGGCAATATCGCCGGGTTGCAGCAGATCACCGACTATTGTCTGTGTATCCCAGCGGGCCGGGGCGTGCCGGACCATGGCGATTTTCAGTTCGCCGATGCCTTGCCGCTGTTCGGCGCTGACTGCCACGGCGGCTGCCGCGCCAAGCGTGGTTTTGATGCTTTCCAGCGCATCCGGCGTCGTTATTTGCAAATCGGATTTGTTGAACACCAGGATGAACGGGATATTCTGCGTCCGGCATTTTTCGGCCAGTTCGCGCTCCGGATCGGCGATGCCGATGGTTGCATCGACGACAAGCAACACCAGATCGGTTTTGCGCAGCACTTCCAGCGATTTTTCAATGCGCAGCTGCCCCAGTTCGCCGACGTCGTCGAGGCCGGCGGTGTCAATCACGACCACCGGGCCGAGCGGCAGGATTTCCATCGATTTATAGACCGGATCGGTGGTGGTGCCGGCAACGGCGGAAACGATTGCCAGCGACTGATTGGTCAGGGCGTTGATCAGGCTGGACTTGCCGGCGTTGCGGCGACCGAACAGGGCGATATGCAAGCGGTTGCCACGCGGTGTTTCATTCATGGGCGGCCTCCTTCGGTTTGGCTGCGGTCGGTCGCTTTACCATCCCCGGCCGGGTCAGGGCTTCCGGTCGCAGCAGAGTGTCAAGTTCTTCAGCCGTAAACAGGCCGGAATCAAGCAGAGATTTTTTAACGGACGAATCGGTCTGCAGAGCCTGCTTGGCGAGGCTCGCCGCCCGGTCGTAGCCGATCAGCGGCGCCAGCGCCGTGACGAGAGCGACGCTGTTTTCCAGGTGGAACCGGCAACGTTCGCTATTGGCTTCGATGCCGCTGACGCAGCGTTCGGCGAAAAGTTTCATCGCGCCGGTCAGCTCTTCCATCGCTGGCAACAGGTTGGCGGCGACGAGAGGCAGGAAAGCGTTCAGCTCGAGCTGGCCGCCTTGTGCGGCCAGCGTAATCGCCAAATCGCGGGCGATGGTCTGGTAGGCGACCTGGGCCAGCATTTCCGGCATGACAGGGTTGACTTTGCCGGGCATGATCGAGGAGCCGGCCTGCAGGTCGGGCAGGCGGATCTCGCCGAAACCGCCGCGCGGACCGGAGGATAAGAGCCGCAGGTCATTGCTGATTTTGATCAATGTGGTAGCGCAGGCCTTAAGCAGTCCGGATACTTCGACAAACACGTCCGCATTCTGTGTCGTGTCGATCATGTTTTCATCGCGGGCCAGACCGATGCCGGTCAGCGAACGCAGGCGTTCGACAACGCCAAAAACATATTTTCGTTCGGCGTTAAGACCGGTGCCGACGGCAGTCCCGCCCAGATTGACTTCGCGCAGCCGTTCTTCGACTTTGTAGAGTCGCCAGCGGTCGCGGGCGATCGCCTCGGCCCAGGCGGCAAACTCCTGGCCCAGCGTGACCGGCACGGCATCCTGCATTTCGGTGCGGCCCAGTTTCAGCACGCCGGCGAATTCGGCTTCTTTTTTTTGCAGCGCGCCCTGCAACTGGGCGCAGGCTTCGGCCAGGCCCTGCAGCAGCCGGATGGCGGCAATCCGCAAGGCGGTGGGATAGACATCGTTGGTGGATTGGGACAGATTGACCTGATCCAGCGGATGCACCACGGCGTAGTCGCCTTTTGGGCTGCCGAGCAGTTCGCAGGCGCGGTTGGCGATGACTTCATTGACATTCATGTTGGTTGAGGTTCCGGCGCCTCCCTGTAACGCATCCAGCGGGAACTGATCGGCAAAACGGCCTTCGGCTATTTCGCCGGCGGCCTGGAATATCGCGGAACCGACCCGGGAATCGAGCAGGCCCAGATGCATATTCATTTCCGCCGCTGCCTGCTTGACGGTGGCGATGGCGCGAATCAGTTCGGGGTGGACGGTTTGCCGGGACACCGCGAAATTTTCCAGCGCGCGGACGGTGTGGATACCGTAATAGGCAGCAGCGGGGACTGGTTTTTCGCCGAGAAAGTCGGTTTCTGTCCGGAACATGGTCGCCTCCTACAAATCCATCTTATTTGCTGCTCAATGCCGAGCGCACTTGAACGCCGCCGACCTTGCCAAGTTGCCCGGTGAGTGCGCCAAGTTCGTCGGTCGTGCCTTGAACGATCAGCGTAATCACCGAGATGCCGGCTTCATTGTGGTGAATGCGGGGAATTCCCATCCGGCCGGCGATGATCTGACCGTGCCGGCTAAGGATGTTGTTGATCTCCGGTGCTTTGGCAGGGTCTTCGATGACGATGCCGATGAAACCGAGTCGTTGGTTCATGTGTGACCTCCATTGTAAAAATATTGCGCAGCCCAATAATAAAGCTCTGTGCCAGACGCACAGAGCGGATGAACAGATTGACGCAAATCGGCTGCATCAGTTTGATCATCCCTTGGCGTCAGGTTCTCACCCTGTTCCGCAGGCGTTCAGATTTTTCTATAATTCATTATACGTCTGCGGATAAATATTATCAATGGCGCCGGCATTGATTAGCATCGTTGATTTGCCTGCTGAAATATATATCTGTTTTCGCGCCGAATGGCTTGCTGTGTTATAATTGAAAAAGAATTTGTCAAAAAGCAAGGCAGGGTATTATTGGGTGAAGCGATTTATCAAGTTTTCGGTGGTTGGACTCTCGGGAACCCTGGTCAACATGGCCGTTTATGCATTGGCGGTAAATAGTGGCTTATATTATCTGATCGCGGCGGTGGTGTCGTTTTTATTTGCCGTGACCAATAATTTTTACTGGAATTTTCGCTGGACGTTCAAAGGACAGGCGGCCTTTCGCAGCCGCCGCAACAAGTATTTTCGCTTTTTGGCGGTCAGTGTACTGAATCTGGGTGTAAATCTGCTATTGCTGCGTCTGTTTGTCGAGACGCTGGCGCTTGACAAGACACTGGCTCAGCTGGTGTCGATCGGACTCGTCAGTGTTCTGAACTTTATCATGAATTCCCGGTTTACTTTCGGCGAAAGATCGGACGAGAATGAACCGGATCAAACGAATGGAAGGGAAGGGTGACCGTGGCCGGACATCTGATTATAATTCCCACGTATAATGAAAGTGAAAATGTTGAAAAGCTTCTGGATTTAATCAGTCGGACTGATCCGGCAGCGCATGTCCTGATTGTCGACGATAATTCGCCTGACCGGACTTATGAAATCGTGGAACGGCTGATGCAGACCAGTTATCCGGGCCGCTTGTTCCTGTTGAAGCGAGCCGGTAAACTGGGACTGGGAACGGCCTATCTTGCCGGTTTCAAATGGGCGCTGGCCCGCGATTATGAATATATTTTTGAAATGGACGCCGATTTTTCGCATGACCCGAAATATCTGCCGGATT
>CAZOJA010000240.1:0-3874 GCA_964579955.1 uncultured Veillonellaceae bacterium
CAGAAATATTTGTTGCTATTGGACAATAATGATTTTGCATCCGAGCGTTTCAATGAAATCATTGATGAGATCGGTAATTGTGGTTTTAGATCGGGAGCAACTTACACACCACCAAGCGAATATGAAATTGCTATCAATAATCTTTCAGCTCCCAAAAATGAACACCGCAATATTCGAGCATATACGAAAAAAATGATTGAACTATACGACAAAATTTCAGAGAGGCTTCCAGAAGAAGATCAAGCTGAGTTTTATTTGGCAAGAGAAACTGCGAATTTGTTATACGCAATTTACGCAACGCAAGAATCAATTCTTAGGTTTGACACAATTGCGCGACCGCTCTATGAAAAATACTTCAAGCGAGGCACTAGGATACGGCATATTGATTTTAACCAAGGTGTGGATGCGCGGCTTGTGACAGATGATAAGATGAAAAAATTATCTGAGATTAACATCCGTCCTTTGAGAATAGCGTTTGATCACTACTCAATGAAAGACACCTATATTAAGGCTGTCAAATTAGCTGCAAAGCACAACATTACTGATCTATCAAATTACTTACTCTATAATTATCAGGACAAGCCAGAAGATTTGTATGAAAGAATGAAGCTTAACGTAACGTTGTGTGAAGAACTTGGAGTAAACATCTATTCTTTCCCGATGAAATATCACCCCATTGATGACCCCGCGTTCTTTAATAATCGTGATTATATTGGTATTCATTGGAACAGAAAATTCATTCGTGCTGTTCAATCAGTTTTAAATGCAACCAAAGGTAAGATTGGCCGAGGAAGGACTTTCTTCGAAGAGGCATTCGGGTCTGACGTTGATGAATTTAGAAAAATTCTATGGATGCCTGAAACATTGATAATTTACAGATATAAGTATGACAAAATTAAAAGAGAACAATATAACAAACTTAAAGGAACAGAAGTTCATTATAAAAACGAATGTGACCAAACTAACGAATGGTGGCAAAAATTCAATTCGCTCACTAATGAGCAAAGCGCAACCTTGAAGGAAATAGTTGCCAAAAGCCGTTTCACGGAAGATTATAATACCGAAGATCCGGCAATTCTTGAAGTTCTTGAATACTATAAGGTGAAACGCGATTAAATCCGCGAAAAGGTTCGACCCCCGGGGGTGCAAAAAATCGCCTGAACCTAAGTCCAGGCGAACATAAAACACACTATCCATTTTTCCCCGAATCTTACAAAGCCTATTAAATCAGCTTACCGCTTGTCTATCACCGCCACGCACTCGACGTGCCATTTGATAGAAATGTGATACAAATACGCGAAATGTGGTCATTTTGCGGAAAGGTTCGCCCCCCCCTATGGAGCAGGTGACCAAATCGAAAATCTGCATCAATGCACCGAGTCTGTTCTTAACAATGAAAAAAAGCAGGGCTCCTTCTTAATGAAGAAGCCCTGTTTTCAGAATATGGTTCTTGCGCTGTATGTTGGATTTTTCAGCCTTCTTAACCCGCCTGAACAGACTGCTTTAGCTGAATCGTTTCCTGACTGCTCATAATCCGGTCAATGTTGAGCAGAATTACCAAGCGCCCCTCCATCTTGCCGATTCCTTCAATATATTGGGCTTCCAATATAAACGTCGGCGGCGAGGGTTCAATACCGCTTCCCTTGATCGTTACCACTTCATGAACTGCATCCACAATCAGACCCACTGTCTGTCCCGATACATCGGTCACCATGATCCGGGTGCTGTCATCGTGTTCCCGCGCATCGAGTCCGAATCGCTTGCGAAGGTCCAACACGGGGATCACTCTCCCGCGCAAATTGATGATTCCTTCCATAAACTCCGGCGTGTGCGGCAGCTTCGTCACTGCCGCCACACGGTTGATTTCCTGCACTTTGCCGATCGGAAGTCCGTATTCTTCTTTTGCAAGATTGAAAATCACTAGTTGAACATCTTGAAACATGAACACTCACCACCTAAATCCGGAATTTGGCAACTGCTGCCTGCAAGTCCTGGGCCAGCTTTGCCAGTGCCTGACTAGATGCGGCGATTTCTTCCATCGAAGCGGATTGCTCCTCCGTGGCAGCAGAAACACTTTGCGCCTGCGCAGCAGTCCCTTCCAAAACCTGATCTATTTGTTCCGCTGCTCCCATAGCATCCCGATTGCCTTGCGCCACGTCGGAAGCTACATGAGATACCTTTTCTGCTCTTTCCCTTACTTCGCGGGCAATTTCGGCAATGGTGCGGAATTGGTCTCCAGCTAGGCGCACATTGGCGACTCCCGCTTCAATATTTTGGTTTGCTTCCGCTACAGCGGTTACGGCTTCGCCAATATCGTGACCGTTGGCTTGAATCAGTCCACTAATCTGCGTTGTAGCAACGCCTGCCTGTTCTGCCAGTTTCCGGACTTCTTCGGCCACCACTGCAAATCCCCGTCCCTGTTCACCGGCCCTAGCTGCCTCAATCGCTGCATTAAGCGCCAAAAGGTTGGTCTGGGCAGCAATGCCGGAAATCAGCGAAACGATTTCATCGATTTTCTTTGCTCCCGAAGCCACCTTTTCCACGGCGCCGTCCACTTTCTTAGCACTGACGCCAATGGTCTCCATCTGAGAGATGGCTCGAGTAATGGTCTCAACGCCCTTGCCTGTCTGCTCGTCAGCTTTCATCGCCAGAGATGCTACCAAATCGGCGTCACTTTTTGCTGTGGCTGCACTTTTCTCCATATCGGAAAGAAGATTGTTCGCCGTCTGCACAGCGCCCTTGGCCTGTTCGGTGCCTGAAGCCACGTCTGTCACTGCCTGTGCTACACTGCCTGCCGCATCCGCCGACTGCTGCGCCCCTGCTGTCAGTTCCTCGCTCGAAGCCGCCACCTGCTCAGCTGACTGCGATACTTGACGCAGCACCGACCTCATGTTTTTTGCAAGATCGTCAAAAGCCTGCGCCATGATACCGAACTCGTCACCCCTCGAAAGGAACTCCTTGGGTGCATCCATGGAAAAATCCCCCTTCGCCATGACTCCCACATGACCTGTGGCTGCTGCCATCGGGCGGGAAACGGCGCGTGCAATGGTCCATCCCAAAAAAATGGAGAAAAGTAATGCGGCCAGATTCAGGCCCGCCAGCCAAATAGTGGCGTTTTTTAGTTCTTTTTGCAAATTTTTATTGATCTCTTCAGCCTTTTTATCTTCATACTGGGAAATTTCTCGCAACTTTTGATGGGCGGCCTCAGCAATAGGTGCACATTCCCGGACATAGAGCTGATAGGCTTCCGCATTCTTGTTCTGCGCGGCCAGCGCAATTACGCCCTCCCGACTAGCCCGGTATTTCCGCATCAATTCATCGACTTCGGCAATCGCCTTTTTTTCATATTCATCAAGGTTTGCTTTTTTCATGGTGTTCATATTTTCGTTATACTGATTGGCCCTGGTCTTGATTTCCTCTAAGAGCTTGGTTTTGCGCGCTGCATCGGTCGTTACCATGATTTCAAGCAAAGAAGCCAAGACGGCACGTTGATGAGTTCGATTATCGTTGATCAGTTCAACAAGAATCAGCCCTTTGTCGTAAAGAGTTTTTGCCATGCTGCCGGTTTGTTGCAGATAATAGTATCCCGCGAACCCGGTAACTGTCATGAAGATTGCTGAGGTCACGATGAGTAAGGCCATTTTTTTCATGATGGATAAGTTGTTGAACATTGTTGAATTCACCCTCCCTTAAATTGGCAAATAGTTGTAAGCCTATGCATAGATCATCTATTTTAACCGTTCGAAGTTTTCAGGTAAACATAATTAAATGCTGTCGATCACTTTTTCACCCTTTTCGTCTCGAATAACGGATTGACACTAAAATCCTTTTAGCTAATCGAGCCTTTTGCATAATTCAGCAAGTCAATAAAATC
>CAZOJA010000241.1:0-3864 GCA_964579955.1 uncultured Veillonellaceae bacterium
GGGAACGGCTCCATAGGGTTGGCGGAAAGTGAAATCGCGGGAATCATGATGTAAAAAAGTGAGCATTGGAAAGCCTCCCTTTGTTACTCACCTGAACTTCATCAAAAATACCCAGAATCTGGTGAGTTAATACTCGCGGAAAAAACCCAATGAAAATCCCAATTTATTATACGCTTCAATCAGATTCAAATAGTTTACTTCCGCGATAAAGCCATGGTGTGGACCCAACCAGCGTCGATAGTTAAGACTGATAAACTGGGATTCATTATTTACCAGGGACGGCGTGGCCAAAGCAGCCGCCAGATACGCCTGTCGGCCAAAGGAATACGTCAAAGTGGTCCAGGAACGCTTCGGCAAACCATAGGCGATGGAAAAACGATGGGAAAAGGATTCGACTGAGCCTGGATTACTGATGTTCCGATACACATGGTAGTCCAGCACCCATTTGTTCAGGTACGCGGCCACCCCTGTCTTGAGAATTAAATCACTCTGGTCGGTATGATATTTGATATATGCGCCGCCAACGGACCATATATAACGCTTATCCTTGCCGAACTTGAAGTTGAAATCATGGTCGATGGAGTAACTGGGCAAAAAGGATACATTAGTTCCCGTTCCGATTGATGTATTGGTAAAGAATGATTTGTTCCAGTCTTTGATCACGCCAAATCCGGCCTGCAACCCGCCGCCCTCCTTACGCGAATGACCGGTCAGTTGCGCATAAACCAGCGTATCTTCGCGAGCCTGACGAAAATAATTCATGTTCAGAGTGTTCCATCTGCCATAAGTATCCGATGGCGACAATCCTTCTGTAGAAGCAATGACTTCCAGTCTGTTGCGTATCTGCATCCGGAATTCACTGCCGGGCCGCTCCGCAGCAAGGCAAGTAGTATCAACCAATAAAAACAGTACCCCAGCCAATAAAAAACATATATGCAATCGGACTGCAACCTGCCGTTTTAAGATATTCATCTTTACCTGCTCATTCCTTCATCATTTTCTTGGTCAGTTCATAAATAATCCGCTGTTCCGCCGGTGCATTTTGCATTGCCACCGCATATTTGCGGCAAAAATCACGCCAAAGCGTCTCTTGAATCGATGGCGCATCATTCAACAGGCCAAAATAAATCGGGAACAATTGTGCGATAGAATCAGGATAGAATGTATCCCAAACAGACGCGCTTGGGGTTCCGTCTTCAACAATCGCCCAATAAAACAACTTTTTATCGGATTGATAAAGCTTTTCTCTAATTCCTGCTCTTAGTAGAATTGACTTGGCATAATACTGCAAGCTGCCCGGCATTCCGACCAGGGTTCTCAGTTCCATATAAGCGATGATCCCGCCGTACGACTCGCAATTATCCATCAGGTATTTTACCTTGTAACGCGGTGTCGCCCAGGTTAATCCGTCCTTGTCCTGTAAACTGGGGATTAAAGCAGCAACATCTTCAATTTTTCGCCAGTTGTCCTTTAAAAGTTGGATATCACCGCTCTTGACAGCATACTGCCGCAAGAGGTGCAAAAACATCCCCGCGTAACCGTCCACTGAATCATATTTATTCGTCGACCTTGCTTGGTCTCCCTCCAAGGTATAAACATAAATGGTTCCGGACAACCCCTGATAATCGGGATAGTTCAATTTGCTGAAATACCACAGGATAAACTGTTTGACCTGACTCAGATTTCTGCCATTTTCGACTTCATTCAGCGCTAATATCGTAACAATATAGGGTTCGATAGTACTCTGATTCTTGTGATCATCGGGGTAAAACTGCATGATGGTTGTGGCAGGATGTCCGGCGGCAGCCGTACCCACCAGCAAAAACCAGCATAGCAGGCTAACGGCGAGGAACTGCAATGATTTTTTCAATTTCGTTGCCACCGCCCATCGTCAAATAATAATATCGCTCATCTTCCTGCAGATATTGAGGTTCCCAAACAGGCTTGCCATATCTCGCTTTGGGAATCGCCACCGTAATATCATTGAGAGTTTCCGGGTTTTTTAGCGACACGGTTAATTGTGAACTACCTTCCGTAAATGTAGTCGTAGTCTTGAGCACCCGCAACAAAAACGTCGCTACCTCAGTCATGGACTGTACACGCAACTTCTTTTGCTCCTGCATAAGCTCCGCCTGATCAAAAAACTTGGTAATCGCCGTCTGATAATAACCGATGTCGCGAGGATGCGAGTATACCAGACGAATTGTCCGGTGCCGTGATACATAGTCCAGTGAATCTAATAACCATGTCTCGACTTCTGCATCTGTTTTTTTTGCCAAAGCATGCATTTCGTAAAAGGACGCTGACTTTTCATACGGATAAACAGGAAAAGCAATCACCTTGTCCGATATTTTTTTGCCGCCGGAAAATGCCCGGTTGGGTGCACTGCCCATGTCGCCGGTGTAGTAATAAGCTACAATGCCCAAATTCTGCAGCGCATTAGTTGCATCTGGTTGAGGATGCACACCAACCGGTGCGGAATACTCCCTGATTTTACCACCCGCCACCGATTCGATACATTTGCTATTCTTGTCCATGTATTCCTGAATTTCTTTTTCTTTGAACGTGCCGCTCCGGATCATATCGGCAAACCAGTTATGCGCCCAACCGCCATGTGAGCCCATCGTGCCATATTCAGCAAGCATTCGAGTCAGGGGTTTTCCCATGCCACAAGCATCAAATCCTTCGTTGTCGCCAATTTTGATAAAATCGGGGCCCGCCGTAATATGAATCGACGCATTGATCCCCTTTCGCAAGAACCGCATTTTTTTCATCACTGGCAATGTATCATACTCCACCACTGAATCCACGTGCCAGTTGATCACCACCCCGCCAAGACCCCGCGCCACATTAAGCACATGCGGCAGTTGCACCACATCAAACAAAAATGTCCGCATGAAGGCGCGTAGCGGCAAATCATCCTCACTAGCTTTAATATGCCCCAATGGCATATTAACGTATAAGATTTTCCCTCTGGCATAATCTCGCAAAACAATTGCCGGCGTCGGCTCACTGCCCTTGATTACCGCATTGGCAAAGATTGACCCCGCGGGCAACGCCTCTTTACCTTCATTTCGAGCAATCGGATATTGCAGTTCGCCCACTTGATAGCCGCTGATTGTAAATTGGTTGATCGCTTTTCCATGAGGAATTTGAAAGAAGTCCAACGCTCGTTGTGAAACAAATTGGATGGATCCGGTCGTATACGCCGCAGTGCCCTGAGAAACATAGGTAATATAGTTCAAACCCAAAATATTTGCTAACGCTGCCTGTTTAAGATAAAAACCATTATGATCCTTAATCCCCGGATCATAGACGATGGCAATATTTCCGCCGCTTTCCAAGTAGCTGCGGGTCCATTCACCAAACCGGGCAGGAACCGTTTGCAATACCGCGTCGGGAAATATAATCGCCGGTGAAGCGTTGACTACATCGATCGGGTTGCTCGCCATCAACTCCATCACGTCGACGATACGATAAGAAACGCCTTCTTCCTGGAGAACACTTTCATAAGCGTTCATAACATACTCGGATTTTTTCAGGGAGTCGGCGCTATAAACCAACAAAACTTTAATCTCATTTCCGGCTGTTGGCGATGCCTGCACCGGTATAATCGCTGTTAGAAACGTAATTAACCCTAATGTTGCGACAACAACACCTGTAATTAATTTATTTCTCAAGTCACAACCCCCTCGCCTTCGGTCGAAATGTAACCGTATACTGTCGCGCCTTCATCCATGCTAATCGCATTGCGAGCAATTACTGATTTTATTTTACCTGGGGTACCAACCCGTACTTTCGGGCCAAGCCGTACACTGTCCTGCGTGAACACCGTCCCCTGAATCCAGCTGCCAGCCCCGATTT
>CAZOJA010000242.1:0-3777 GCA_964579955.1 uncultured Veillonellaceae bacterium
GGCCGCGTACAAATTTTGTGAGTAGGGGTTTTTCAGGTTGATATTGATCGCTTCCGCCGGGTTTGGCCATAGCAGGAACATCGCTGCGAACAGCAGGCCGAGCAGGAGATTGCCGATTTGTCTTTTCATCGATAACACCTCGTGTAAAATTTTCACTGCTACTTTCTTCGCCTTCTCTGGCAATAGCACCTGCTTTGGCATGGCAGGGATTTTGGGCTTCCAATTTTGGCATTAATAAAAACGATGCATTGCGCCGATGTAACAATTTTGCTAATATTAAGTTAAAATATTAAAATTAATTAAATAATTTTCTTAATTCTGCCAATAACGATAAAACGTTTGACGGGAGGGGGCGCCGAGCATAAAAATGCGATGGATTTGTTTTGGTCGAGATTCAAACAGTTACTATTCTTATGAGGTACATGATGGTGTCGCAAGAAAAACAAGCGATCATTTCCCTTCATGAGCGGAAGTTTTTCGCAGCGCTGACAGAATCGGTACTGGAAAAACCGGTGTTGTCGGTGTGGATGATCTTGATTCCGTTCCTGATTATTGACTTTATGCAGCGTCAAAAGAAGTATCGGCAATGGAGGGATACCTTCCAGCAGGGTCTGTTATTCACGAAACTGCAAGCGATGGAGGCAGCAGCCGCCCTGGTTGCCGGATTACCGGCGGCAACCGTCGAAGCGGAACTTGTTGGCAAGGTGCGCAGGAATCCTTTGGCGGAAGCTCCGTTACAAAGATTGTACCAAGCGCAACTTAACGAAATATGCCTGCTGACGAAGCACTATTGCCGGTTGTTGTCTACTAACGCTTTTGATTATGCGGCAATGGCGAGAGCGGCTTATCGCCCCGAAGAATTCGAGGTATTCCTGATCGAACTGGCGCACAGGGAACAGATTGTCAACGAAGCAGCCATAGACTTGAATTCTGAACCGGACTTGATAGGGCGAGAAATGATCAAGCGGCTGGAAAAAGAGACCTTCCTGAAAAGAAAATCAGAAACGGAACAAATCTTTGCCTGCAATCGGGCGTAAACTCCACCGCCGGGTCCGGATGAAAGGACGGAAATTTAAGGAGGGGTATTGTATCTATGATAACCAATGGAAATTCGTCAACCAAGAAAGATTACTCCTATTTGTGGAAACATGAAGATTACTGGGCAATTTGGCTAGGCTTAACGATTCTCATCATCGGTCTGTTTGTGTTCTTTTCTTCCACTCCGGCCAATATGGAAGCAACTATTGCCAAACATAACGATACTATGGCCGCAGAGGCCCAAAAAGCTCCGTTTAAAACGCTTGAATGGTATCAGGCCAGTGACGCCAAAAGCAACCTGAGCGTTTCAAACATTTCGGTCATCAAGTCATTTAATGAGTTTGCCAGTCGCCCCAAAGGTTGGTCAGATAATCCGATAAGCTCGGTTTTCATGAGTGACGCTGAGGCCAAAGCCAAGAGCGTCGCTGCGGCAGGACGCTATGATGCCGCCAAGAAGGCCACGCTAGCTGCGCTGACTGATGCCAAGGCCTCGCAAGGTGCAGCAGCGGCGGCTCAATTCAAAGATGCCGCATTGAACAAAGTAGCCAGCGACAAGATAGAAAACTGGCGAAAAACCCGCAGCGCTGAATCGCGGGCCAGAAGTGCGGCAGAAACCAAACCGTACAACCTGATTCCCGGAATGATCGTTATGTGTATCGGTTTGGCGTTGTTCTTTTCGGTGGGGATCTATGTGATGGGAAAACCTGTTTCCCAGTTTTTGATGGGGTTTCCGGTCGTTTTCCTGCTGGCGGCATTGTCCTATTTTCTGGCCGCAAACAGCAATCTGCGCGCATGGGGCTTGGAATATGTGCTGTGGGCAATTCTGCTCGGTTTCCTGATCAGTAACACGGTCGGAACGCCCAAATGGGTTTTGGCCGCGGCGCAGACCGAGTATTACATCAAAACAGGCCTGGTGTTGTTGGGCTCTTCGATCCTAATGGGGAAGATGCTTTTGATCGGCATTCCCGGGATTGTTGTGACCTGGGTGGTTACGCCGATTGTCTTGATTTGGACCTATTGGTTCGGCCAGAATGTGGTCAAAATGGAATCCAAAGAATTAAACATCACTGTTTCTGCCGATATGTCGGTAAGTGGAGTATCGGCTGCGATTGCTGCTGCTGCCGCCTGCAGGGCAAAAAAGGAAGAACTGACATTGGCAGTGGGGATTTCGATCTTGTTTACGGCGATCATGATGGTGGTGATGCCGATGGCAATCAAAGCGATGGGCATGCATCCAGTGCTCGGCGGGGCATGGATCGGCGGTACGGTCGACTCTACCGGCGCGGTGGTCGCTGCGGGGGAAATGCTGGGGCCCGTGGCGCGAGATGTGGCAGCGACAATCAAAATGATCCAAAATATGTTGATCGGCGTCATGGCCTTCTGTATTGCCGCATACTGGTGTCTGCGCGTTGATACTTCCCGGGCGTGTGAAGCGGACCTGAGCTTCAAAAGCGCACTCTGGCAGGTTTGGGATCGATTCCCCAAATTCGTGCTAGGATTCATCGGCGCATCATTCCTGTTTTCGATGATTCATGCCAATATGCAGCCGGACCTGGCCGATATCGTTATTGACAAAGGGGTCATCAGAAATATGGTTGCTCATTTGCAAGCCTGGTTTTTTGCGATGGCTTTCGTAAGTATCGGTCTTTCTACCGATTTCCGTGAGCTTGGCAAGTACTTTAAGGGCGGCAAGCCGGTCATTTTGTACGTGGTCGGGCAGTCTTTCAATTTAGTTTTGACGCTGACCGTTGCCTACATCATGTTTTTCCTCGTATTCCCCGAAATTACCGCTAAACTGGTCGGGAAGTAGCCGATTATGCAATCCGTTAAGATTCCTCAAGGACTGCATCTTGGCCTACCACCTCGAACAATGCAATGGGTGGCGTTTTTTGCCGGGCTGTTGACGATTGGTTTTGTCGCATTCGTTGTGTTGCCGGCGCTTTCTGATTTACTGGGCTTTCGCGAGGCCCACAATCTGATCATCGCGGAAGACATCGAAGCTGGGGCTTGGTATTACATCTTTGTCGACAAAGTCAAAGATGTAATACCGGCGGTGAGAGATACCATGCAGCATACGCCGCGGAATTTCTAGGCAGCGATCTATAGTGGACAGAGGCCGTGTCTGTTTCTGCAAATGCAGAGACAGACACGGCCTTTGAGTTACGGGGTTATCGTTTGTTCCTGTTCTTGACAATCGCGCGGAACTGCTTGATCCCGCCCACGCCGCTCATCATGCGGCTGATTTTTTCCTGTTCCAGCTGGCGGGCGCTGAGACCCTGGTAGCCCAGCTCGATCTGCAGTTTTTTATAGCTGGCCAGCCTGGCTGCATCCAGTTGTCCGTCGGCGATGGCCTGCTGGACGGCGCAGCCGGGTTCCCTTTCATGCCGGCAGTCTGCAAACCGGCACTCGGCGGCAAATTCCTCGATATCGGCGAAGGTTTGGCCGAGGTCGCCGCTATCCAGCTGCAGTTCGCGCATGCCGGGGGTATCAATGACAACCGCGCCGCCCGGCAGGACGATTAGTTGCCGAAATGTCGTGGTGTGGCGACCGGTGCCATCCTGAGCGATTTCCAGCGTATCCAGACGGTCTTCCCCCAGCAGCCGGTTGATCAGGGTCGACTTGCCGACGCCGGACGAGCCGACAAAGGCGACGGTTTTGCCAGGTTGCAGATATTGGGCGACAGGCAGGTAGCCGTCATCGTCCAGAGCGGTGGTGAGCAGGATGTCGACGCCGATGGCA
>CAZOJA010000243.1:0-3763 GCA_964579955.1 uncultured Veillonellaceae bacterium
TATCCATCAGTTTGGCCTTTTTGGCGATTTCGCGTCCGATGGCGCCAAGGCCGAGAACGGCAAGGGTTTTTCCGTTGATTTCCTGCAGTTCGTCAATCGGTGGACGTTGCCACAGATGCTGTTGCTGCTGTTTATGCAACAGGTTGAGTCGCCGGGTGAAACTGAGCATTATTCCCAGCACGTGTTCCGCCATCGGGATTCCATGGATTCCCTTGGAGTTGCTGATCAACACAGGGCTATTTTGGGTTTCGGGGAACAGCAGAAATTCTACGCCGGCAGTCAGGGCGTGGATCCATTTCAGTTTCTTCGCCTGGGCGTAAAACGGCTGGATGTTGTTGAATCCCCAGGCAGCCAGGATTTCCGTATCGTGAATGTGCTCGGCGGCTTGCTTCAAGTCGCTGGTGACAATCTCGGCCTGCGGGGCGGACGCAAGGATCATGGCTTTTTGACGGCCTGAGACAGGGTTGAGAATCAAAATTTTCGGTGCTGCTGACATAGTAACCCTCCCGTATTGCGGTAGCTTTCCTTATGGAATTATTCGGGGCAGGACAGAAAAATCCTACTACTGCCCCAAAGGAATTGACGTTGAAAAAAAACTGTGGTACCATAATTAACATGTTAATGCTTTAAATAACTAAAGAATATGTGAGCGCTGGAGGAAATAGTGTGACATCGCCTGACAAGGATATGCTGACGATCGCTTTACCCAAGGGGAAACTATTCCAACCGTCCGCCGACTTATTGGCCCGTTTCGGTTATACGGCGGAAGGTCTGTCGGAGAATTCGCGAAAACTGGTGATTGCCAATGAAGCAAAAAAAATCCAGTTTGTCATTACCAAACCGATGGATTTGCCGACCTATGTCGAGTATGGTGCGGCGGATATCGGGATTATCGGCAAAGATGTGTTGTTGGAAGAAGCCCGAAATGTTTATGAGCTGCTCGATCTCAACTTCGGCCTATGTCGGTTGATGCTGGCGGTTCCGGCGGCGTTGAAACGGGAGAAGCTCAGCGACTACGCGCACATGCGGGTAGCGACCAAATTTCCGCGTGTCGCCGAACAGTTTTTTCTCGATCATGGAATCCAGATGGAAATCATCAAGCTGAACGGCTCGATTGAGCTGGCGCCGATGGTCGGTCTGGCCGAAATGATCGTGGATATCGTGGAAACCGGCCGGACACTGAAAGAGAACAATCTGATCGAGATTGCCCATCTGCACCGGGCGACAGCGCGTTTTATCGCCAATCGGGTCAGCTTTAAGATGAAGTTTGACCGGATTCAGCCGATGGTGGAAGAGATGCGGACGTTGCTCAAGGAAGGGGCGATAGGATGAGACGGATCGATTTGCGCGGTGCAGTTGAAGCCGACATTGTGCGGCTGCTTGCCAAGCCCGCTTTTGATGAAGTGATCGTCAGTGAAAATGTCCGCAGACGGATCGAACAGACTTTTGGCGCAGACTTGACACCGACCGCCCTGGTCGAAAAAATCGTGCAGGACGTACGCCGTGACGGAGATCAAGCAGTGCTCGAGTATACGGCGAAAATTGACGGAGTGATTTTGTCCGCTGTCGGCATGGAGGTGACGGTGGCAGAGAAAGAGTCGGCCATGGCGGCTATCGACCCCGCGCTGCTGGAATCGCTCGGGCAGGCGGCTGAGAATGTGCGGCAGTTTCACCAGGAACAGAAAGAAAACGACCGTCCCTGGTCCAGCACGCGTGGCAGGCATTCCTGGGTCGGACAAAGGCGTACGCCGATGGACCGGGCGGGGGTTTATGTTCCCGGCGGCACGGCGGCCTATCCATCCTCGGTGCTGATGACCGCTATCCCCGCTGTGGTTGCCGGGGTCCGGGAAGTCATCATGATGGTTCCGCCGGCGAAGGATGGTTCGGTCAACCCGTTGGTGCTGGCTGCCGCAACCCTGGCCGGAGTGCACCGCATCTTCCGGATCGGCGGCGCACAGGCGATTGCCGCTCTGGCATTCGGTACCGGAACGATTCCCCGCGTCGATAAAATCGTTGGTCCAGGCAATTTGTTTGTGACGCTGGCCAAAAAAGCTGTTTATGGCCACTGTGACATCGACATGCTGGCCGGGCCGAGTGAAATCATGATTGTAGCCGATTGCAGCGCAAATCCTGCATTTGTTGCCGCAGACATGCTGAGTCAGGCCGAGCATGACGAACTGGCGTCCAGTATACTGGTCACCGATAGCGCAGTTTTGGCGGACCAGGTCGAACAGGCATTGGAACTCCAGCTGGCTGATCTTCCCAGGGCGACGACGGCCTGCACTGCGCTGGAACAGCAGGGGCTGATCTTGCTGGTCGATGGCCTGGGCCAAGCGGTGCAATGCGTCAATGCCGCGGCGCCGGAGCATCTGGAAATCATCACGACCGATCCGGCGGCGCTTTTGCCTGAAATCCGACATGCCGGGGCCATTTTTCTCGGCGCATGGACCCCGGAGCCACTCGGCGACTATTTCGCCGGCCCCAGTCATGTATTGCCGACTGGCGGCACTGCCCGCTATGCGTCGGTGCTGAACGTGGACACTTTTATGAAAACGACCAGTGTCATTGCCTATGGCGAGCAGGATTTGGCTGCCCAAGCCGCGGCGATTGTCAGACTGGCCGAAGCTGAGGGACTGTCGGCTCATGCCAGGGCAGTTTCTATCAGGGGGAAGCAGAATGTTTAGACCCGGAGTTGATCAACTGCCTGCCTATTCGAGCGGCGACGAGCCGATCTGGGCAATCAAGCTGGATGCCAATGAAAGGTCCGCACCGTTGCCGATCCCGGTTCGCAATGCGATCGGCAGACGGCTGCGTGCGGTCGAGACATATCGTTATCCGGAGATGAATGCGAAGCCGCTCCGGCAACTGTTGGCCGGTAGTCTGGGACTGTCGCCGGAACAGGTCAGCGTGGGCAATGGCTCAAGCGACCTGATTGCCGCCGTATGCGCCACTTTCGGCGGCGCCGGTCGAACGATCGCCTATCAGTGGCCTTCTTTTTCGATGTATCCGATTTACGCGGCACTGGTCGATTCACCGACGCTGCCGATTCCTCTCAACGAACGATATCAGCTATCGGTGGAACGAGTGGTGCAGGCTGTCCGCCAATCCGACGTCAAGCTGCTGATTCTCTGCAATCCGAACAATCCGACCGGCGGGCCGATTGCTGCAGACGATCTGCGGAAAATACTGCAGCAGGTGAGCTGTCCGGTACTGGTCGATGAAGCCTATTATGAGTACTGTGGCGAAACGGCCCTTACCTGGCTGGATGAATTCCCCAATTTGATGGTGGCACGGACCTTTTCCAAAGCCTACGGTTTGGCGGCTGCCCGCACCGGTTACTTGCTTGCTTCGGTCCGATTGAGCGCGGCAATCGGCAAGTTTTTGCTGCCGTACCATTTGAACGCGTTTTCAATGGCAGCGGCCGAAGTATGTTATGAAATGCGGGATACTATCCTGCAGGAAGTGCGGCGGACGAAAGCAAGGCGGGATGGTTTGGCGCGCAGGTTGCAAAATACCGGCGTGGTCGAGGTGTATCCGTCGGCGACCAACTTTTTGCTGGTCAAGGTTGTCAAGCCGGATGAACTGAATCAATTGCTGGTTGCCCAAGGCATCGGTGTCAGGAATTTTTCCCGCACGATCGGCCTCGCCGGTTGCCTGCGGATCACGATTGGCTCACCAAAGGAAAATGCGGCCATTCTTGCCTGTGTAAACCAATACGCGGCGCAACTGGCGAAACGGGAGTGAAACTTGATGGAAAAGCGTA
>CAZOJA010000244.1:0-3756 GCA_964579955.1 uncultured Veillonellaceae bacterium
ATATAATATTTTGAATACCCTAATTAAGTTCGCCGCTCATACGGCATTCCCTGCCTAAAAGTACTAAGTTCCTGTTCAATCAGAGCCACTGCGGTGCGTAGTTGAGCGTCATTTGCATTGCATACACACAACCGTAATCCGCCATTGTGCGCAAAGCCTGGAATATAACAGTCATCAACTCCGCTCACCAACAGACCCCGTTGCACCAGCCGCCTGACCAGATTGCCGGCGGGCCGCCCTGTCGACTCAATATATGCATAAATCCCGGAGGCCGGAATGTGCCATTGCGCGCCAACTGCAGGCAGTTCACGGCATGCTGACTGCAACACGGCCATTTTATTCCGGTAATACCGCTTGACCCGCTGTACATGATGTTTGTACATCCTGCTTTTAAGAAAGATTTCCAATGCAGCCTGTGTAATCACTGGCGTGGCAAGGTCGATGCTTCGCTTGCAGGCCAGAAATGAGGCATGCAATTGTGACGGCAATACGCACATCCCCAGGCGAAGTCCCGGCAGCAACGTTTTGGAAAAACTCTGGATGTAGATGACCAAATCCTGTGCACCGCATGCGTATAATGAATCTGCTTTACCATCGGTTTCCAAATCGGCCAGATAATCATCTTCCACGATATACACCCCATATCGACTGGCCAATTGCAAGATCGCCTTCTTTTGGCTTTCGTTAAAAGAAAAACCAGTAGGGTTTTGGTAACGCGGCATCGTATAGAAAAATTTGATGTCTCCCTGAGCAAAAATCGCCGCCAACTCCTCCATATCCAAGCCCTGCGCCGTCCGACGCACACCAACCACCGGAGCTCCGGCAAATCGTAATACGTCAAGCATTACGCTATACGTTGGCTGCTCCACCACAACCTTGGTCCCCCCACCGGCAAACGGCATCGCCGCCAAAATATAGAGCGCTTGCTGGGCGCCGCTCGTAACGAATACATTTTCCGCGCGGGTAAAGATATGAAAGTTGGACAAATGCTTGACCAGTGCCTGGACAAGCTCTGGCATCCCCTGAGCCGGCGCATATTCAAACAACCGCTCCTGGTAGAGCGCGCTCGCCTTTTCCAGGCAATGATAGTAGTCCTTGTAGGGATTGATCATGTCCGGTGGGCGCATCGATGCCATATCCAGCGATCCATTCTTAAGAGTGGGCTTGTTCTTCAATACGTAAAAACCGCTTTTGGGCACGACATAGACATGGTGCTCCGCTTCCAACTGGCGATAAGCCTTGACCACCGTATCCGCATTATAGGACATCAGCGCGGACATCTCCTGGATTGATGGCAATTTCTCACCGGTCTTATACTCGCCCGTATCAATCTTTTGCTTGACCCATTCTGCTAATTCACTGTATTTGTATTCCATATGCCTCCCAATCTATACCGGTATAGATTACCCGTATGACCGTGGTATTTCGCACTACCCTTTGAATACAATGAGTATATCATGAACCGTAAAGGGGAGAAAAGAATGAAGAAATTGCCTTTTGCCCTACAGGAGCTGCAAAACATCGTCACCCGTTTTCCAACGCCCTTCTATATCTATGACGAAAAAGCCATCCGGGAAAATGCCCGCAAACTAGTTCAAGCCTTTGCCTGGAATCCTGGGTTTCGGGAATACTACTCGGTCAAAACCGCTCCCAATCCGGTGCTTATCGAACTGCTGAAGCAAGAAGGCTGCGGCGCGGACTGCGCATCGGAAACAGAACTGCTTCTGGCAGAAGCGACAGGGTTATCCGGCGAAAAGATCATGTTCACTTCCAACAATACCTCCGCCGAAGAATACCGGCAGGCACATCGCCTTGGCGCCATCATCAACCTTGATGATACAGGCCATATCGATTTTTTGCAAAAAGCCGCCGGCATTCCCGATCTCATCTGTTGCCGCTACAACTATGGCGGAGAGCTTCGCTTCGACGGCAGAACCATTCTCAACTTCACCGATAACAAGACCGGCGCCACAAAAGAGCAAATTCTTACTGCTTTTCGCCGCCTGTCGCAGCTTGGGGTCAAACGGTTTGGGCTGCATGCCCAGTTTGGCGGACATCAAGTCAGCGCCGCCTACTTTGGCGAAGCAATACGGCCTTTGTTTTCACTGGCCGTCGAGCTTTATAAAACTTGCGGGATTAAAGTGGATTTCATCAACTTCGCCGGCGGACTGGGAATTGCCTATAAACCGACGGATTCGCCTACAGACATTACTGCAGTAAGTGCTCATATCCGCCGGGCATATGAAGAAACTCTCGCAGGCGCAGGTCTTGGTTCAATACCGCTTTATGCCGAACTTGGTTTGTTCATGACCGGACCTTACGGATATTTTGTCACATCGGTCCGCCACATCAAACAGACCGGCAAGCAGTTCGTCGGTCTCGACGCCTCCACCAACAGCTTTATGAGCGGTCTGCGCTACAACGACTATCATCAAATCAGCGTACCCGGCAAGGAAAATGAACCTGCCGACCAAACGTACGACCTAACCGGGGCATTATGCGAAGGAGGCAAAGACCGGTTCGCGCTGAACCGGCCCCTGCCCCGCCTGTCCATCGGCGACCTGATCGTGTTTCACGACGCTGGCGCTTATGCCTATGCACATAGCCACAACTTCAACGGCAAGCTGCGACCCGCCGAACTCCTGCTTGCTGACGATGGCAGTGTAAAGCAAATCCGCCGGGCAGAAACCTCGGCGGACTATTTCGCGACCTTGCGCTTTCCCGGCAGCAAATATGAGATGCACGAGGCAGATTAAGTTAGTTGTCTCGTAGGTGCGCCGCTTTTTGCGCATATGCCTGAACTGCTTTAAAAAATGATGCTCCAGCCCCTAGTTGGGCATATGCTTCTTCTGCAGTCATTGTGCGGCCGTTTTCGTCAAGCAATTTATAACCAAGCATTGAAGACTCATTCGCCAGTTCAATCATTTTGGCAATAACCTCGTCTTCCGAATTCAGCGTATACTCTTTCATATATGCCGCAATCTGTGCTTGATTAAAGGTTGTAATATTGATTTCTTTCTCTACCACGGCATCATTTGCACTGTGATGTTTCATGTCGCTGAATTCAGTATTATGCAATGGCATAACCAAATCACCAGCATAATGACCAACATACGCCATATAATAGTCAGCAAAACCGCCTTTGGCTTTAATTTCTATATACTTTCGCAATGATTCCACTATGGCGCCATATAAACGGCCTTTTTCAGCCTCCCTGCATACTTGTCCGACTTGAATCGTTTGTCGTGCAACCAGTTCTTTGGTAATTGGCTCGCCTCGACCTTTATTATAGTAATGATTGCACGCCTCGTTGCAGGAACGGATTTTGGCAAGATCCGGCGCAGCCAAATCATAATATGCACTAAACTCTCCACGTTTTTCAGCTTGCCGAAACCCTGCTTCCGATCCATAAATCGCCAAGCCTAAGGCAATATGTGTTTTGTCGTGCCAAGCATTTACCGCATTAGAAAATAGAACTAGCCCGCAAATCAAAAAGAGCGATATTTTCTTCAGCATTTCCACCCCACCTCCCCAAAACTTAATAATCCCCCGCGAGTCGAAGAGTTTGAGAGTAATGCATTTTCGCTTTATAACGTCAAAATCCTGCTTGACAGCAAAAGATTGATCGCTTCACTTTCCGAAACCGGCCGACTGCCGATCAAAATCCAGTCTGTTACCAGGTAAAGGTTGCCGAGCAGCTTGCACGCTCCGCTCCGGCCGGAATCGTGGGGTACAGGCGATATGGTCCGCCGGCGC
>CAZOJA010000245.1:0-3752 GCA_964579955.1 uncultured Veillonellaceae bacterium
AAGGCGACTGGCGTCCGTTTGATACTGGCTGTGCCTAAAACTTTGCAGCGTGTATTCAGTAATCTGAACTATATCGACCGGGTAATCGAAGATACGCCGGACAGCATCAGGACTTGTCAGGCTGATAAAGTGGTTTCCTTATTAAGCCTGCCAGCCTTGTTTCAAACCAGTCTCGCTACGATTCCCAGCCATACGCCGTACCTGTTCGCCGATCCTTTTTTGACCCACTCCTGGAGTTTGCGGATGGACTGGAAAAAACTGCGCGTCGGCCTGGCTTGGGACGGCGGTTTGCACGATCTTTTGCCGCTGGCTGCAATTCAAAATATCAGCTACTACAGCTTGCAAAGAAATCAACTGGTCCAGGCGGTAGCGAATCCGGTGCGGGAATTTCCCCTGATAGATGCAGCGGCGGGGTTGGATGATTTCGCGGATTCAGCAGCGCTGCTGGCCAATCTGGACCTGGTGATCACTGCTGACACGGCGGTGGCCCATCTGGCCAGTGCGATGGGACGTCAGGTATGGATGTTGCTGCCGCACGAAGCCCACGCACGCTGGCTGGACAAAATAGCTGCCAGTCCCTGGTACCCGACGATGCGGCTTTTCCGGCAAACTGTACCCGGTGACTGGAAAACGGTGATCCGGCAAGTGGTCGCGGCACTCGGCGAACTGCCGGGACCGCACCAAGAGATACTGCGTATCGAACGAAAATCATCGACTGCCTTGGCCGAGGCAGCGCTCATATAATTAATGACAGGGATTGACAAGACAGGAGGTCTAACAATATGAAAATCAACACAACGCGGTTTGGCGAAATCAATGTGCCAGGAATCTGTATTGTGCGATTCGAAAATGGATTGCCCGGATTCGCCCGTCTGAAAAAATACGCATTGATTCCTTACGCCGAAGAAAGCCCCTTTTACATTCTGCAGTCGGTGTCCAACCCCGACCTGACATTGCTGCTGGTTGATCCGTACCGCTTCTTCAACGACTATGTGTTCGAACTGGAAGACGGATTTGCCGCCCGCTATGGCTTTACAGCCGACAATCAGCCACATGTGTTTTCGGTGGTGACCCTGCGGGATGAGATCGCGAATGCCACCGTAAATATGGCGGCGCCGATCCTGGTCAACTGGACTTCACAAACCGCAGTGCAGCTGGTACTGGAAAACTCGGCGTACTCGCTGCGGCAAAAACTGTTTCCCGAAGGGCTGCCAGGCCAAAAGCAGCAGAAACAAACAAAGACGTCAAAACAACAGGCACGCAAGCAACATCTGACATCGCAGTATCCTCAGCATATGGAGGCGATTTGATTTGAAGATAAAAACGACGCGGTTTGGTGAAATTGATGTGCCGAAAGAGTGCATCATCAAATTTGAACAAGGCATGCTGGGATTCACGCAGCAGAAAAAATTTGCCCTGTTTCCCTACGACACCGATGGCCCGTTTTCCATCCTGCAGGCGGTCAACAATCCTGACCTGAGCTTCCTGTTGGCTGACCCGTACCGGTTCTTTACAGAGTATGAGTTTGAACTAGAAGACAAAATGGCGGCCAGCATGGAGTTTGCTGCCGACAATCCGCCCGGCGTCTATGTGGTTGCAACGCTGAAGGACAAACTGGAAGACATGACAGTCAACCTGGTGGCTCCGATCGTGGTTAGCTGGAAAAAGCAGCTCGCCGTGCAAATCATCGTTGACAACAAGGCTTATTCGATCAAACAGCCGCTGTTCCCCGACGGGCTCAAGCTCAAAGACTCGCCGGCGGATGCCGGACAGGGGGGCTGAGCCGATGCTGGTACTGACACGCAAAGTAGGCGAAAAGATTTTTATCGGCGACGATGTGTACATCACCGTCGTGGATGTCAAGGGTGACAGTGTGCGGATCGCTGTGGAAGCACCGCGCGAAGTGAAAGTGTACCGCGGCGAGATCTATGACGCGATCATCGCTGAAAACAAAGCCGCCGCCATGGGCGCCGACATGAAACAACTGGAAGGCCTGAAAGGGCTCAAAAAGAAATAACCGGTAGCACATCCTTTCATTTAGGGAAAAATATAAGATTCAAGGAGGAAAATAACCATGATTATCAACCATAACGTTTCGGCGTTAAATGCTTACGGATTCTTGTCCTTTAACAACTCGCAGGTATCCAAGTCGCTGGAGAAACTGTCCTCGGGTCTGCGGATCAACCGCGCGGCCGACGACGCAGCCGGCCTGGTCATCTCGGAAAAAATGCGCGCCCAGATCAAAGGTCTCGATCAAGCCCGCCGCAACGCCCAAGACGGCATCTCGATGGTGCAGACCGCAGAGGGAGCCCTGTCGGAAACCCACTCGATCCTGCAGCGGATGCGCGAACTGGCAGTGCAGGCCGCCAACGACACTTACACCTCCAATGACCGGCTGGCGATTCAGCAAGAAATTAACCAACTGAAGGACGAAGTCAACCGGATCGCGACCTCCACCGAGTTCAACACCAAGAAACTGCTAGACGGTTCGGCTTCGGCGCTTGTCTCGTCGGATAAACTGACCACGAAAATCTTCATGCGCGACGGCTTGCGGGTCGTTGACCAGTTCGGCCAGAAGATTCCAGGCGGCGGCAACTACAAACTGTCGATTACCGGTGAAGCCGGTGCGGCGCAGGTGCAGAAGACCGATTTAATGCGTGTCAAGCATGCTGGCGAAAACACGGTTGTCAGCAGTAATGTCGGATATGCCCGATTTGATGGGACAATCACTGCTGCAGCAGGAGCTGCTAACGATGCGGCAACCATCACTATTTCGTTAGACGGGACGTCCTATTCGATCACAGCTGCATTGACTACCACTACCAATGGTGCTGCAGAGGCCATAACACTCGCTCTGAATAATAATGGCGATATCAATACTCGAATCCGAGCTACTGCTAACACGGCAACCGGCACTTTTACAGTAGAGCGGATTGACAACCCAGGCAAAACATTTGATATCACATGGGCTGGTTCTGCAGGCGGCAGCATTCGAATTGGCGCATTTACGGGGGCTGGTTCTCTGAGCGGGTCTTATACGGCAGAAGCTGCATCTGTCAATATCACATCACTTTCAGCCGCTTCAACTGGCGTATTGGCAGGAACTTTTACAGTAAACACGATTGCCTCTGCTGCTGCGGCGGTATCGGCCGCCGTAACGGGATATCATCAATATGCACAAACTGGAACCGCGACCTTAATCGCGATTGCCGGAACGACCAGTTCGGCTGGAACCTGGAACCAGTCGGTTAAAATGACGGCAGCGGTTGTGAACACTGCAAATAACACAATCACTTTGAACTATCAATACACGGAAGTTGATTCTGTTACAAATACTACGGGATCTGGGTCGGGAACCATCACAATCACCGCGGGTGGCGTCATGCAGTCTCCATTGGTAATTGGCAATGTCACTTACACTGCAACTGCTGCTGCTGTGGCAGCGATCAACCAGTGGAAGGTGGGCGACCAGATTGTTTTCAACCGGACCCCGGATGTAGCGGTTACCTCCAACCGAGTGGACATCGAATGGACGAATTCAGTAGATAACCTGCAAAGTCAAAAGACAACGTTTGTCTTTGCTGCAGGGACTTTAAGCAGCGCCACAAGCACGCTTCGTTTCTATCAACTGGATTTGGCGACGGCAAGCACGACTTATGGTCAGACCGGACTGGCAGATGCAAAGATGAAATTCTGGGGCGACAGTATCATCAACACAGGAACCAGCTTTGGATTGGAACCGGCGGCAAGCT
>CAZOJA010000246.1:0-3743 GCA_964579955.1 uncultured Veillonellaceae bacterium
CCGCGATGCGGGCAACCGGCGCAAAGCAGCGGCGGCCGGGCAACGATCTGGGAAGGGTCGGCTTCGACCAGCGGGATGCTCTGGCCTTTGAGTGCCTTGGCAATGATATCCGGCGTCAGTTCACCGATTTTTGGCACTTTCGCCTTGCCGACACAGGCGATCCCCGCAGCCTGCAATTGCTCTTCAATGTAGGGTTCTAGCTCTTCCACAACGTAAAGGGTCTCCACTTGCGAAGCAAAGTCGCGGATCTTGTTGATCGGCAGCGGATAAGTGAAGCCGAGTTTCAGGTAGGATGCCGCTTCGCCGAACACCTCGCGGGCATATTGATAACCGACGCCTGAGGCGACAATGCCGATTTTCTTATCATTCCATTCAATAGAATTCAGTTCGGTCGTCTCGCTGAATTCCGCCAGCCGCTCGACGCGCTTCTCGACTGCGACCCGTCGCTTGCGGGCCGTAGCCGGGACCAGGTCGTACTTGTTGATGTCGCGGACATAGGGACGCTTGCCCACTTCCTGGCGGGGGCCGATTTCCACCAAGCTTTTGCTGTGGCAAATCCGGGTCGTGATCCGCATCAATACCGGCGTATCGTACTCTTCGCTGATTTCCATCGCCGCCCGGACCATATCCTTGGCTTCCTGGCTGTCGCTCGGCTCCACCATGGCAATCTTGGCAAACTTGGCATAGTAGCGGTTGTCCTGCTCATCCTGCGAGGAATGGCAGCCGGGATCGTCGGCGCTCACCAGCACCATGCCGCCGTTTACGCCGGAGTAAGCGAAGCTGAACAACGGATCGGCCGCCACATTCACGCCGACCATCTTCATTGCGGCCAGGGAACGCGCGCCGAACACGGAGGCGCCGGCGGCTGTTTCCAGTGCAACTTTTTCATTCGGCGCCCACTCGGCAATGATATCTGCCTTGAATTCGGCAATGTTCTCGAGAATTTCAGTGCTGGGAGTCCCCGGATAAGCGCAGGCATACATTACGCCGGCTTCCCATGCTCCCTGCGCAATCGCTTCGTTTCCCGTCAATAGCTTTTTCATTTTTCTACCCCCATTTTCAACTCGGCTTTATTTTCATTGCACCGCGGTCTTCTTACGTTTGGCGTAGGCCAGAATCGCACCAAGCGCAATCGACAGCGAAGCCGCAACCAGGACCCTGTATTCCGGCGGCAACAAAAAAGTTACCGTATGTGCGGGAATCCAAAAGAACGGTATGGTTTTCAGTACGACAAACCCAATGAACCCCTGCCAGTCAATCCGGGCCAGAACAGCTGACGGATTGATACCGCCAAAGCCGACTCCTTCACCGCAGGCGACATCAATGCAGGTATCGGTGAAACGGTGAAACGCCATAAACACCGGGGCAAAACACAGATTCATAATCGCGCTGATAAAAAATGCTTTCATAAACTGCTGGGCGAATCCGCTGCCGGTCGGCAGCAACCCTTTGGCGATCGCACTGGCAACGCCGCCGGAGAAAATCTCAAACATCAGCACGATTCCCATGCCAAGCAGGCCCCAGATGATTGTCCGATAAATCAGGCCGACCGGGGATTTCCACTGTCCGCTCAAAATCCGGATCGCGCATAACTCACCGATCGTCGCCAAGATGGCAAATTTGACAAACCCCATCAGATACGGATGGGCCAGCGTCAGTTCCGCAAACACCTCAGTTGCCTCCCTTGCCTGACGCGATACAACAAGCGAGGGCGATCGAGTTCAGTTTCGCTTCGGCGGTATCGGCCCGCGACACCATGACCACCGGGTGGGTCGCACCCAGAATCACGCCGGCGCTCTTGAACTTGCCATAATGAATCAGCGATTTGCCCAGGATATTGCCTGCCGAAATATCCGGCACCAAGAACAGGTCGACCTGTCCGGTAATCTGCGACGACAGATTCTTGTGGGCTGCCGCGGCCGGGCTAAGCGCCACGTCCATCGCTATCGGCCCCTCGACGACGGCTTGCGGCAACTCACCGCGGCGGCTCATTTCCGTCAGTGCCTGGGCATCGACCGTCACCGGCATTTTCGGGTTGACCACTTCATTGGCAGCCAGAACCGCCACATTGGGTTTGGCGATACCCAGCGCATGCAGGGCCAGCAGGGCATTGATCAGAATTTCCTTTTTCTCGGCCAGGTCCGGAGCGATGTTCATCCCGCCGTCGGTATGATAAGTCAGCTTGTCGCCGCCCGGTTCTTCGAACGCGGCAAAGTGGCTGAGCAGACGCCCTGTCCTGAGCCCGCATTCACTATTGAGCACGGCCCGCAAAAAATCGCTGCTGTTCACCAGCCCTTTGACCAAAATGCCCGACTCCGTTTCGCGCACGATCGACACCGCAGTCAATGCCGCCTGGGCCGGCTCCGGTTCGTGCACGATTTTGGTGTCGCCAGGCAGACCAACCACCGACAACAGTCCCGCAATCTGCGCACTGTCGCCGACCAGCACGGCTTCGGCCAGTCCGGCATCATGCGCGGCTTTCACGGCTCGCAGCGCTTCTTCGTCCTGCGCCGCTGCCACAACCAACCGGACCGGTCCGTTGCGTTTGGCGCGTTCTATGACTTCCGTAAAATGACGCAGCATCGATCGTCTCCCCCTCTTATGAATAGCTGCGGGCTGTTTCTTCGCCCCGCAGAACCCGCCGGGCCCCGGCTGCCAAAGATTCCAGTTCTTCTTCGCCCGGCACGATCGTCACCGGGGCGATGAAGCCGACCCGATCCACGATATCCGCCGTAAAATAGGTGGCATAGGCCATGCCGCCGGTCAAAACGATCCTGTCGATTTTCCCCTTCAATACGGTGGCAAGCGAACCGATCGACTTTGCCACTTGATAAGCCAGCGCGTCAAGCAGCAAAGCAGCTTTTGCATCGCCAGCCTCAGCCATTTTTTTGACCTGACGGATATCCTTGGTGCCCAGATAAGCATGCAGGCCGCCCGAGCCGAACAATCCTGCTTTTACTTCCTGTTCACTATATTTGCCGGAGAAACAGAGTTTGACCAGTTGGCTGCAAGGTACGTTGCCGCAGCGGTCAGGCGCGAAAGGCCCCTCATCCTTGCCATCGACGATATCGATCATCCGGCCGCCCTGATGCGCCGACAGCGACACGCCGGTCCCCAGATGCGCCACGACCAGATTGGCTTCTTCATATTTCTTTCCGAGCTCCGCCGCCACTTTTCTGGCGACGGCCTTCATGTTGAGCGCGTGCGTCATGCTGACCCGGTCAAACCAAGGCGACCCGGAGATTCGGGCGACCGGCTCCAGTTCGTCGACGGATACGGGATCGACGATAAATGCGGGAATACCGAGTTCACGCCCCAATGTATAGGCGATAACCGAACCAAGGTTGGACGCGTGCTCGCCGCGTTCGGCCTTCTCCATCTCCTGCACCATGGTTTCATTCACCTGATACGTTCCGCCGTCCAGCGGTTTCATCAAGCCGCCGCGGCCAACCACCGCATGGAGGGATGACAATTCAATCCCGGCCTCCGTCAGCTCCCGTCGCAATAGATCGATCCGGTAGGGATATTGGTCAAACACGCGGGAAAAAGCTTTCAGTTCGTCTCCATGATGTTCCACCGTCTTTTTGACCAAGACGGTTTCGCCCTCAAATACGGCGAATTTAGTTGAAGTTGCCCCCGGGTTGACGGCCAGTATCCGTTCCACTGTCTTCCTCCTCATATTCCGGCGACGTTGCGCCTCATGCTATGTATAACAATAAACCCTCCAGCAACAGGAGAGTCAA